>JAJFLN010000202.1 GCA_021772705.1 Candidatus Cloacimonadota bacterium
CACCTGGTCGCGGCCCCGCCTGGCTGCCCCCAGCGCCCCCCCCCCGCCCCTGGCCGACGGGGCGGGCCCACCGGTTTGGGATTTTCCGGACGGAAACTAGCTAGAAACCGGCCTCAGTCGGCGGGAGTGGCGCCGACGGTCTCCGGGGTCTTCTGACTCAGCCCGCTGAACTGGAACTGGAGTTCGCCTTCCGACACCGTGACGGTGACCGAGCCGCCGGAGGTGAGGGCGCCGAAGAGAATCTCATCGACCAGGGGCCGCTTCAGCTGAGTCTGAATGAGGCGGGACAGGGGGCGGGCGCCGTAGACCGGATCGTAGCCCGCACTGGCCAGGTGCTCTCGGGCCTGTGGGTCCAGCTCCAACACGACGGAGCGGGCACGGAGCTGCTCTGCAACTTCCCGTACGAACTTTTCCACGATCTGGCCCATCGTCTCCGGTTTCAGGGCCTGGAACGGGATCCGGGCGTCCAGGCGATTCCTGAACTCGGGGCTGAACATCTGCTCGTAAACTCGCTCGTCGTCGCGGCGAGGGAGCGCCGTGTCTCCCTCGAAGCCGACCCGGCGAGCCGCCAGCTCCCGGGCCCCCACATTGCTCGTCATCAACATGATGACGTTTCGGAAGTCGGCGACCTTTCCGTTGGTGTCCGTCAGTGTTCCGTGGTCCATGACCTGCAATAGGATGTTGAATACGTCCTGATGGGCCTTCTCGATCTCGTCCAGGAGCAGGACCGAGTGGGGACTCTGTGACACGGCCTCTGTCAGCAGACCTCCTCGATCGAAGCCCACGTAGCCTGGCGGTGCTCCCACGAGACGGCTCACGGTGTGGCGCTCCATGTACTCCGACATGTCATATCGGAGGAGGGGGACTCCCAGGCATTCCGAGAGCTGCCGCGCTACCTCCGTCTTGCCCACTCCGGTGGGTCCCGTGAAGAGGAAACAACCCACCGGCCTCTCAGGCTGTCCCAGACCGGCCCGGTTCTGCTTGATGGCTGCTACCAGCTCGTCGATGGCCTCGTCCTGCCCGTAGACCGTGGCTTTCAGATCCCCCGAGATGCTGGCCAGGGCGCTCTGGGCGTCGTTGGTCACCTGTCGCTGAGGAACCTGGGCCATCCGGGCAACGACCTGCTCGATGTGCTTGGACCGGACCACTGTCTGGCCCGCCAGCTTCCGCATGGCCCCGGCCTCGTCCAGGAGGTCGATGGCCTTGTCCGGCAGCAGCCGGTCCCTCAGATGCTTCGAGGCCAGCTCGGCGGCGGACTCGATGGCCCGGGACGTGTAAGTCAGTCCGTGGTACTCCTCGTAGCTCTTTCGCAGACCCTTGAGAATCCGGATCGTGTCGGCCACGCTGGGCTCGACGACCTCCACTTTCTGGAATCGTCTGGCCAGGGCACGGTCTCGCTCCAGGTGCTGACGAAAATCCTGAAATGTCGAGGACCCGATGCATCTGACTCGTCCTCGGGTCAGAGCCGGTTTCAACAGGTTCGAAACATCCATCGAGCTGCCATTGGTGATGCCGGCGCCGACGACGGTGTGAATCTCGTCGATGAACAGGATCGCCCCGGGCAGCTCCTCCACCCTTCGAAGAACCCCCTTGATGCGCTCCTCGAAGTCACCCCGGAACCGGGTCCCGGCCAGCATGGAACCCATATCGAGGGAGTAGATCCGGGCCTGCTCCAGAGTCTGGGGGACCTTCTTCTCATGGATCGCCCGAGCCAGGCCTTCCACGATCGCGGTCTTTCCCACCCCCGGATCTCCCACCAGAATCGGGTTGTTCTTCCGGCGTCGAGCCAGGATCTGGATTGTCCTCTCCAGCTCCTTCTTCCTGCCCACCAGGGGGTCGATGTGACCCTCCTCGGCTTCCTTGACCAGCTCGGTGCAGAAGGCCTCCAGGGGGTCCGTCGGAGTCCCATCGGCCTCACCGGTTTCGGAGACTCCGGGCGAGCCCAGGGGCGAATGGGTGGGTAGTTTGGTTATCCGGTGGGAGACGAAGTTCAACACGTCGAGGCGGGTCACCCCTTGCTCCTCCAGGAGCTGGGCGGCGAAGGACTCCGGCTCGGCATAGAGGGCGATGAGGACGTGGGGACCCGTGACGGTTCGCTTCCCGGCACCCACCACCATTCCTCCGGCCCGGGTCAGGGCTCGCATGAAAGCCATGGTCGGCCGGGGGTCCACGTGCATCGGTGACGTGGCCAGCTCCTCTGTCAGATAGAGGTCGAGATCCTTCTTCAGCCGCGCAACATCGGCTCCGGATCGGCGGAGGACTTCACGGGAGTCCTCGTCATGCAGCAACGCGTAAAGCAGATGCTCCAGCGTGGCCAGTTCATGGCCCCGCCGGGCTGCCTCGTTCAGGGCCACCTGGACTGTGATGTCGAGTTCGGGGCTGCGCTCCATCTCACTCCGGCTCCATGGAACACTGCAGTGGCATCCCAGCATCCTGCGCGTGAGCGCCCACCTGAGCGACCTTCGTTTCTGCGATCTCCCGGGTGTAGCGTCCGCAGACTCCCACTCCCTGATGATGCACATTCAACATGATCCGCACGGCCTCGGTTTCGTCCTTCGCGAAGTATCGTATCAGCACGCTCACCACGAACTCCATACTGGTGAAATCATCGTTATGGAGCAGAACTCGATACCTGCCGACGCCTCGCTTCCTCGTCTTGCGTATCGTGGCTACTCCACCCTCGCGGGTCGCCCTGGGGGATTTCTTGCCTTCCATGCATGAACAACTTTACCGCAGCGCGCCGGGAGCTACCAGATATGGGGGCTACGGGCCATAGGGGATCCGGGGACACACGACTGGACCCGAATTCCTGAGGTATCCGTGCTGTCTGGCAGCCGACGGCGAATTCGGGTCCAGTCGTGTGTCCCCGGATCCCAAGCGCCTCCACGTCAAGTCCACCCCCCAGCAGACATGCACCCGGGCTACGGGCAAGAGGCCACGAAGTCTGGCGGGGCGATCTATACTCAGTGGATGCCGCGCAAGTTCGACCTGGCCAATCTTCCGGAACTGGATCCTCGGGTTCTGGATGGGATCGATTGCTTCAATCGGGGGGAGTACTTCGAGGCCCATGAGGTCATCGAGGGTGTCTGGCTCGAGGAGTTCACCATCATTCGTCCGCTGTACCAGGGGTTGATTCAGGCTGCAGTCTGTCTGTACCACCTGGAGCGGAAGAACCGGCACGGGGCTGTGAAGCTCTACCGGACCTGCCGGGAGCACATGGCGCCCTTCGGCGAGGTCTGCAAGGGGATTCACGTGGGAAAGCTCATCCGGGATCTGGACGAACTCTTCGAGCCCATTCTGAAAGGACGGGAGCATGACCGATCACCCCTCCCGAAGGTGATGGTGGACGGATCGACTCGTTCGGAGGTCCGGGGGCCGTGAGCCGGCCACTCTCGGCGCTCCTCTACTCCTCGCTCTACCTGCCGGCCGCGCCGGCTATCGCGGCCTATCTGCTGTGGAGGCGGGACTCACGGCATCGCTGGCGTGACTATCTCGGCAACAACCGGTTCGAGGGCGGGCCACCGGAGAAAGGGGGACTCTGGGTTCACGCCGTCAGCGCTGGCGAGGTTCTGTCCGTGGCGCCTCTGGTGCAGTCTCTCTGCCGGCAGGTCGATTTCCTGAAGTCGACGGTTCTGACCACCACCATCGACGACGCCCTGAATGTCGCCGGCCGCCGGGCCGCCGATACTTACGGGTCCCGGACCTTTCTGCCCTTGGACCTGACCCGGTTCATGCGACGGCTCCTGGATCGAATGGAGCCCTCTGCTCTGCTGCTATCGGAGACGGATCTGTGGCCAAACTTGCTGCTGGAGCTTCGCCGCCGTCGCATTCCGGCCTACCTGGCCAACGGCCGGATCTCCCCCGGTGCCGGGAAGGGCTACCGGGCGGTTCGCTTCCTCATGGGGCCAGCCCTGGAAGCCATCCGGCTCTTCTTCGTCCAGACCGAAGAAGATCGGACCCGGCTTCTGGATCTGGGCGTCGATCCCGTCCGGGTCCGGATCCGGGCGAACACTAAGTACGATCGGCCCGGTGGTCCCCCGGCGCCGGATCATCCGTCAAGCCGCTGGCTGAAGGCTTCGGGCCGGCCCGTCCTGGTTGCCGGTTCTACTCACGGACCTGAGGAGGAGCGGTTGCTTCAGGCCACCGCCAGCCTGAGTTCGCTGGTCCGGGTCCTGGTGCCGAGGAATCCGGAACGGGCCCGGGCCGTGGCCGCCCTGGAGCCGGGCGCCTTGCTCTGGTCCCGGCGATCCGGCGAGGGTCTCGACCCGACGACCAGGACCGTGGTTGTCGACACCATGGGGGAGCTGGATGACCTCTATGGCGCAGCCGACGTGGTGGTCGTCGGCGGCAGCTTCGGCGGCCATCAGGGTCACAACTTCCTGGAGCCGGCGTGGCACGGCAAGCCGATCATCTGCGGTCCCGACATGAGCAACTTCCGCCTCGACGTGGAGCGCTTCCTCCAGGGCGACGCCTTGCTTCAGCTCGGGGGATTCGACGAGCTGGAGCAGGCGATCACCTCCATCCTGGAGCAGCCCGAGCGGGCCAGCCAGCTCGGCAGCCGAGCCCGTTCCCTCGTCGAGGAGGCCAGGGGGGGAGGCGAGCAGATCGCCCGAGAGATCGCTGCCGATCTGATCCAGGCGCGGCAGCAGGGAGAGGTTCCTCGGGTTCTGTTCTGCCTCAGCTCCTCCGGCATCGGTGGAGGCGAGCGTCACGTCATCGACCTCATGGCCGGCCTGAAGACGTCCGGCCAGGCCGCTCCGTCCCTGGCTTGCCCCGCCGGCAGCTGGGCCGGGCGCCAGGCTCGGGAGCGGGGCATTCCTGTTGAGCCCCTTCCCTTCGCAGCCTATCTGGATCTCTTCACCGCAGTTCGACTGAGCCTGCTGGCACGGTCAGGACGGTTTGACATGCTCCACTCCCATCTCAACGTGGCGACGTTTCTGGCCGGTCTGGCGACCCGCTTGCCCGGCAGCGTTCCTGCCGTCGCCACGGCCCACGGACTGTCGACTCCCGTTCCCTATGGCCTGGCGGACCATATCATCGCCGTCTCCGACGCCGTGGCGCAGCATCTGGCGGAGGGCCGTCCCGATCTGATGGATCGGACGACTCGGATCTACAGCGGTCTGGCTCCCTGGCCGGCCTCGTCACTGGAGGAGGTGGCCCGGTTCCGGGAGGGACTCCGTATCGGCGCCAGCGAGCCCGTACTGGCCGTGATCGGAAAGTTTCACAGGAACAAGAACCATCGGCTCCTCCTGGAGGCGGCCTCCTTTCTCCCGGGCCAGCTTCCCTGGAAGCTGATGCTCGTTGGCGCCGGTCCGGAAGAAGCCGACCTGCGCCGCCGGGCCCGAGAGCTCGATGGCCGGGTGGTCTTTCCCGGCGCCCTGGACGACAGGGGGCTCCTGCTCGGTTCCATCCAGCTGCTGGTCGTTCCCTCCTGGAAGGAGGCCTTTGGTCTCGCGGCCCTGGAAGGGCAGCTTGCCGGTGTGCCGATCCTGGCAAGCGACACCGGCGGCCTGCGAGAACTGATAGAGAATGGCGCGACGGGACATCTATTTCCTCCCGGCGACGCCGAGGCCCTGGGAACTCTGGCTGCCAAGTTCTTGAACAACCCCGAACCTTTCCAGGCATCGGCATCCCGGGCTCTGGAACTGTCCCGGGTGCGGTTCCCTCTCGAGGAAACGATCCAGCAGACTGCCGAGCAGTCCGAGGAGCTGGTCGGAGACCGGTTCAGATAACTGCTAATACCAATGCTGGTGATATAAAACGTATTTTGTTGTAATAGGGCTCTGCCCCACACCTTGTTGCGACTGAGAGTGCTGATGAATACTTGAATGACATACGAAAGCTTGACCTGTTCATCCGGGTCCAGGGGCCAATGGCCCCTGGCGGGAGTTCGAGGGCAGAGCCCTCGTTTTCAAACATTCCTTCCACTCATTCATGGGCATTGCTGCTAATACAGGCAACCGGGTAGGCCGATACACGGAATGCTATGGATCAATTGGCAGTGGTCACGACCGTTCTGGTGCTATCGACACTTCTGACTTCCCTGGAAGACATCAAGAAGTTCTGGCGTCGCCGCGGCGGCGTCCGGTTCGGAAAGATGTTCCAGATGGCGGTCAACGCGCCTCCCGAGGCGCTCTCCGTGAATTCAGCTGATCCGCCCTCCGGGGTGGAGTCTCAGCCGAAGGCGGACCTGCTCAATGCCATCCTGGCGGATCTGGAGTCTGGCGACGCCAGGCGGATCGCTCGGGGCATGACCATGGTGGACAAGGTGGCGGTGGAGACCATCACACCCCATCTGGTCAAGATGCTGCGGCACCCCGCCGATGCCGTGAGCAGCCAGGCCGCTCGCGCCCTGATCCAGCTTGGCAGCGTGGAGGGCCTGGAGCCACTCTACCTGTACTACAACAGCCGGATAGCCGAGACGGTCCCATCGCCGGTCTGAGCCAGGCAGAAATCGGCGTACCTGCTCTTCGCTGAGCCGGTCCTCCTGTCGATGACAGGAGTCATGTTTCGTTCGCTTCGGCTGAGGCGCTTGCTTCCGATCTGCCTTGCCTTCATCGGCGGGGCCCTCCCCCTCTTCTCTCAGGAGGGGCCGGCCATACCGCTCCCGCCCACACCGATCACGATGGATGAGTGCATCCAGCGGGCCCTGTCGAGCCATCCTCGGATGGCGGCGGCCGGCTTCGCCGAGGGGGCTGCCGAGCACGAACGCAGGTCTGCGGAAGCGATGAAGCTGCCCCGGCTGAGCATCCAGAACATGCTGAGGCAGTCGGACAATCACAAGAGGTATAAGCCTCTGGGGGCCATCGGTGACATCCTCAGTGACATCCACGACGATCAGGCGGCCGTCACGGGAGCGATTCTCGAGGTGCCGGTCTACGTCGGGGATCGGCTCGGTATCCTTCCCCGGATGGCCAACAAGAGGCTCGAGATGGAGCGTCAGCATCGGCGGCGAATCGCCCAGGACCTGATCCTGGAGATCGTCGAGAGCTACATGGACGTGCTGGTCGCCGCCAAGCAGAGTCAGCTGGCCAGGGAGAAGATCCGCGTCGTGGAGGGGCAACTGCGGGCCCTGGGAGGATCCAGAACCCGCGACCCCCTGGGGTCCCGGCAGATCCTGTCGCTGCAACTGAAGCTCTCCCAGTTGCGCCGGACCGAGCTGGATGGCACGAGGAAGGAGCAGAACGGCCGGGCGGCCCTGGTCGAGCTGGCCGGCTATCCTCCCGACACGGTGCTGGACCTGAACCCGGAATTCCCCATGCGGGAACTGGAGGGCAATGCGAGCTCTCTCATCCGGGTGGCCCAGGACGAGAACCCCGACATCAGGATTCTGGAGCTGGCGGTGGAGCTGGCGAACCAGGAGATCGGTCTCGTCGCAAGCGACGAGAAACTGCAGGTCAACTTCCGGGCGGACTACTTCAATCACCGCCCGTTCCAGCGAAACGACACCCGTCAGGATGTCTGGACCGTGGCACTTCTGTCGACCTGGAACCTCTGGGATGGCGGTCAGGTGGACCAGGAGAAGAAGAAGTTCCGGAAGAAGCTGGCGAAGTCGAAGGCGGATCTGAAGACCGGTGTGCGGACCGTGAACTTGCGGATCCGGCAGGCCTGGAGTAACTTGTCCGGGTTCCTGGCGCTGATGGACGGGCTGGAGGCGAACATCCTGTTCGCCAGGAATACACTCAATCTCGTGACCGAAAAGTATCGTGTAAATGTGCTCCCCAGGAGCGACTTGATGGAGGCCCGGGCAAACCTGATGAGGGCGATCGTGGATCGGGATCTCCTCTCTGCCGAGGCCTTGGTGACCCGGGCCCGTCTGTTCCGGTTGACAGGCCGCCTCGATGCGGACGTCTTCAGGACATCGGGATTGATGAACCGGAATCGGGTGGATCGACTTTGAAGCAGAACAGACCACGCAAGAAGGCAGTCTTCTTCGACTGCACCGGAACCCTCTACGATCCTCGAAGCGACGAGAGGGCCCATCTCGAGGCTGCCCGGGAACTGGTGACCCACTTCCATCTAGGAGTCACACCCCAGTCCCTGCTGGAGCGTTTCTCTTCCATCGCTGACAAGTTCCTGACTCAACGAGGGTCCGACGAATTCCTGGCCGGGGACGACATGCTCCGGAGCATTCTGCCCCACTTCGGCGCCATCTTCCAGGTACCCAAGACCCATGAGAACTTCGAGACCTGCAAGTCCATCATCCGGAAGATGCACTGTGTCCATTCGGCTCTCATGCCCGGCGCCGCCGACACCCTGGCCGGTGTCCAGGAGCGCGGCTATCACGTGGGTCTCATCAGTCATGTCGATACGGAGCTGCTGAGAGAGTTGCTGGATTGCTTAGCCATCAAGGACTACTTCGACTCCATCACCAGTGCCGAGGAGGCCAAGGTCTGCCGGCCGGATCCGGGGATCTTCGAGTTCGCCGTCTCCAAGGCGAACACCACTCCGGGACAAGCCTACTTCGTGGGCGACGACGCCGAGCGGGACATCAAGACGGCCCAGAGCCTGGGATTCACCACCGTCTACTACACTCCCAGCTCCAATTCACCGGAGTATCCGGCGGACTTCTCGATCCAGGGCCTGCCGGAGCTGCTGCCAATCCTCGACCGTGAGGTCGGCCAGTAGGGCCGATTCATCTCTCAGGTGAACGAGCCCGTCGACTACCTGTTGCAGGGAGCCCGGGTGATCGACGGCACGGGAGGCCCCTCCCGCCAGGTCGATGTTACAGTCACGGCCGGCAGAATCACAGCTGTCTCCTCCGGCCAGAACGAGCCGTCGCCGGGCCGGACGATCGACCTGTCGGGCCTGGTTCTGGCTCCCGGCTTCATCGACATTCACACTCATAGCGACTATCTGCAACTCGTCGAGCCCAGGTCCCTGTCGAAGCTACTCGACGGAGTCACCATGGAGATCTCGGGCAACTGCGGTTTCTCCGCTTTTCCCCTGACGGAGGCTGCCCGGAACAGGGAGGCGGCCCACTGGGCTGCAGCCGGCGTGACCGTGGACTGGACCGACTTCGCCGGCTATCGCAAGCGGCAGGAGGACTTCGGCACCGGCATCAACCGGGCCTTCTTCGTCGGTCACGGATTCCTGAGGGGATTCGTGGTGGGCCACGACGACAGGAGAGCCTCCGCCGACGAGATGAACCGCATGCGCGCCGTTCTGGAACGGGAGATGGACGCCGGAGCGATCGGCCTCTCCACAGGGCTGATCTATCCGCCCGGTTGCTTCGGAGACAGGAAGGAGATCGCCGAACTCTGCAAGATCGTGGCGGATCTTGGAGGCCTCTATGCGTCCCACATTCGCGGGGAGGGAGCCACGCTGCTCGATGCTATCGAGGAGGCCATCTGGATCTGCCGGGAGTCCGGTGCCCGGACTCAGATATCCCATCTGAAGGCGAGTCGTCCGGAGAACTGGCACAAGCTGGACCGGGCGTTCGAGATGATCGAGAGCGCCCGTGCCGAGGGTTTGCCTGTGTTGTCAGACAGATACCCTTACGACGCCACCAGCACGGGCCTGGATCAGCTGCTGCCAGAATGGGCCTATGACGGAGGGATCGAGGCGCAGCTGGCCAGGCTGAGGAATCCCGAGACCGTGCTCCGGATCAAGGGAGAGATGGCAAAGAAGTACGACGCCGACTACTATTCACGGGTCCTGATCGCCTCCGCGTCGGGTCATCCCGAGCTGGACGGACGCCGCTTGCATGAGGTTGCCCGGGAGCGGGGAGTGGACCCGGCCTCCGCTGCCATCGATGTCCTTCTCGCCACCGGCGGGAGCTGCGAATCGGTGTTCTTCGTGCTCTCCGACGAGAACATGCACCGGGTCCTGACTCATGACTATGTGATGGTCGCCTCCGACGCCGACGCCCGGGCCATCTCCGGGCCGGCCTCGTCGGGCAAGCCTCATCCCCGGGCCTACGGCACCTTCTCCAAGGCCCTCGGCCGGCTGTCCCGGGAGCTGGGCCTGTTCAGTCTCGAGGAGGCCGTGCGGAAGATGACCTCCCTCCCGGCATCACAGCTGAAGTTCAACGACCGGGGACTCATCGCTCCAGGCATGGCGGCGGATCTGGTGGCCTTCGACCCCTTGGAGGTCATCGACAGAGCGACCTACCTGGACCCTCACAGATACTCTTCCGGGTTCCGACATATCATGGTAAACGGACGATTCGTCGTCCAGCACGGAGAGATCACCGATGATCTACCGGGCCGGATTCTGACACTGGATTGATGTCGAGATGCCACGAAGACCAATCATAGGCTGTTCCGTGAACCTCTATCAGGGGCACGAACCCAACTGTCCTTCCTCGGGTGGTTGCTTTGTCCTGAACAGGAGCTACGTCAACGCCGTGACTCAGGCGGGCGGCGTGCCCCTGGCCCTGATCATGACGGAGGACAACGATGCCATCGATCGGATATTGGACTGCATCGATGGACTGATCCTGACCGGTGGGTGGGACATGGACCCGAGCTTCTTCGGTGAGGAACTTCATCCCAAGGCAGAGGGAGTCTCTCAGGCCCGGACCCGGTTCGAGATCGAGTTGACTCGCAGGGCGCGCAAGAGAGTCATGCCGACCCTCGGAGTCTGCTTGGGAATGCAGACCATCAACGTGGCCATGGGCGGGACGATCTACCAGGACATCCCCAGCCAGGTTGATAACGCCTTGGACCATCGGATGTCGGACGATCACCAGGCACGCAAGGGCGACGTCCACCCGATCACGGTGACATCCGGAACGCGCCTGCACAGCCTCCTGGGCCGGGATACGATGATGGTCAACAGTCTCCATCACCAGGCAGTCCGCGACGTCGGAGAGGGGCTGAGGGTCAGCGCGGTCAGTCCCGACGGCATCGTCGAGGGCCTGGAGGGTCAGGATGATCAGTTCCTGGTGATGGTCCAGTGGCACCCGGAGGAGCTGTCCCATATCCGGGAACACGAGGTCCTGTTCGAAGCTCTGGTCTCGGAGTGCGCCGGGTAAGGGGTGCGGCTCTCTCGCGATCTTGCGCTGCGGCAAGCTTCTACCCGTTCGTCCCACTATGGATGCCCGCATCCAGGACGACTGAATGGCCGA
>JAJFLN010000203.1 GCA_021772705.1 Candidatus Cloacimonadota bacterium
GGCGAACGGAGGAGGGGACCCCCTGGGTGACATGCACCCGTCACCCGATCCCCGCTTTGCATCCCCCCGCAGCCTCATGCTAGGCTGGCGTTTCTCGCGGAGCGCTTCCGGCTGCGCGGAACCTGGAAGGAGCCACCCTCGTGTCCGGCACGTCGAGATCGATACTACTGGCGATCGCTATCCTCCTGACTCTCAGCTCGGCTGGCTGCGTCCGGTATTCCAAGACCAGCAAGATCGATGAGCTCGAGTCGAAGATCGAGAAGCTGGAGCGACGCACGGAAGACCTGGAGGAGAGCCTCCGGATCAACGAGCGCATGGCTTCCCTCGAGTCCCGTCTGGCCTTGCTCAGCCGTCCCGTGACGATGGTGCCTGCCTCGGCTCAGGCCGTGACGGTTCCCGCCGTGGCTGCTCCCGCATCGGCTCTCCAGGCTGAGGCGGCGCCCGTTGCGGCTGTCCCGGGTGCCGTGCTGGGGACGACGCGGACCCGCGATAATCGCGGCATGTACGGCGGCGAGTACCGTCAGGGTATCGCCACGGACCCGCCGAACATCGATCCCGCTCGTCTGTCCGACACAACCTCCCACCGGGTCGGCATGACCCTCTTCGAGGGGCTCGTAGAGTTCAGCGAGGAGGATCTGTCCGTTGTCCCACTCATCGCCAGTTCATGGGATGTCTCGGAGGACGGCACGGTCTTTACCTTCAAGATCCGGGACGACGTGAAGTTCCACAACGGCCGCCTGGTCACGGCCGAGGACTTCGTCTACAGCTACAGCCGGATGCTGGACCCGAAGACTGCCGCCGAGCGTGCCTGGCTGTTCGAGGAGGTCCTGGGCTACAAGCAATTTGAAGCACTGCTGGCAGCACGCGGACAGCTGAAGTTCGTCGTCGATGGAAACTTCGCCAAGGTGGAGCTCAAGCGGGTCGAGCGGGCCCTGAAGAGCCTGGAGGTCGTCACCCGGCCGGAGCTGGAGAGATCCGGTGTCTCTGACGTGGACGGAGTCCTCGAGGCCGGTGAGCGGGCCAGAATCAAGATGGAGGAAGTCGCCGAGGCCGCCCGCCAGGGTCAGGACGCCCTGGGCCAGGTCAAGGCCGAGCCGGAGCTAATGACGGCCCTGAAGACCCTCAACGGCCTGCAGGTGCGGGACTTCATCTCCCGGGGGTTGACCACACCTGACTCGCATACTCTCCGGATCGAGCTGCGCCGGCCCTTCGCTCCCTTCCTCTCCATCCTGGCCATGCCCAATGCTGCCGTGGTCCCCAAGGAAGAGGCTGAGAAGTGGGGAGATCAGTTCTCCCAGCATCCTGTCGGCACCGGTCCCTTCCAGTTCGTCAGCTGGACGCCTCATGTGAGCGTGGAGGTGAAGGCCTTCGATGATTACTTCCTCGGCCGGCCTTACGTGGACAGCATGCGGTTCCGCGTGATTCCCGACACCGTGGCGCGGCTCTACGAGTTTCAGGTGGGCAACCTGGAGTCGATCAATCAGATCGCCGACGAGAAGTACGAGTCGATCAAGGCCAACACCGACTTTCCCGGAGTCCTCCAGGAGAAGGCGACGCTGAACACCTACTACATGGGTTTCAACGTCACGCTGAAACCCTTCGACAACAAGCTCGTTCGGCAGGCTTTCAATTACGCCATCCGAAAGGACACGATCGTCAACGTGATCCGGAGAGGCCGAGGGAGCGTGGCGGAGGGAGTTCTGCCTCCCGGACTCCCGAGCTACAACCCGGAGTTGAAGGGCTACTCCTACAACAAGCAGAAAGCCATCGAGCTGTTGAAGGAAGCGGGATACGAGGACAGGTCCAAGCTCGGTGTGATCGAGTACTGGTACAACGCCACGGGTCCCAACGATCCCAACGCCAAGCTGGCGGAGGTCATCCAGCAGAACCTGCGAGAGATCGGGGTGGAGACCAAGCTCCAGAGCACGGACTGGGGAACCTACCTGAAGAAGCTCGATCGGGGAGAGCTGGCCATGTTCCGCCTGGGCTGGGTAGCCGATTATCCCGACGCCGACAACTTCATGTACATCCTGTTCCACTCCTCCATGCACGGTGAGGCCGGTAATCACACCTACTTCGCCAATGCCGAGGTGGATGAGTTGCTGGAGAAGGGCCGGACCACGGCGGACCGGGAGAAGCGGACCGCCTATTACCGTCGCGCCGAGGAGATCATCGTTGAAGAAGCGCCCTGGATATTCCTGTACCACGCCAAGCAGACCTTCCTTCACAAGCCCTACGTGAAGGGAGCGACGTTGACCGGTATGGGCCCCGATGCGACTCAGCTTCGACACGCCTGGCTCGACAAGGATGCGCAGGGCGACCAGGACTGACGTTAACCCCGACGGGATTCCACGGGCATGCTCAACTACGCCATCAGACGTCTCCTCTTCGCCCTAGCTGTCATCTGGGCTGTCTACTCCGTGACGTTCTGTCTAGCTCATGTGGAGATGTTCAATCCCATGATCAACCTCGTGGAGAAGAAGAGAGGCATTCCTGAGTCCAAGTGGACCAAGCTGGGAATGGCGGACCCGATCCGGCTGATGATGGGGCAGCACGGCGACGTGAACACGGTGGAGCGTATTCGGGAGGAGCGGGGGCTCAACGATCCTCTGTTCCTGAATCTCCGGGCCTTCCGTACCGGGTCCTACGGTTCGCTGAAGAGCTGGGGTGGCTTCTTCTCCGATCAGCGCCACAAGACGCAGTACTTCCGGTCTCTGTTCAATCTGGTCTTGAACGGCGACATGGGGAAGACCATGCGGAAGCGGGAGTCCGTGAGCCACATCATCTTCACCAGCGTACGGACTACGGCGAAACTGGCGCTCTGCGCCATCGTCATCGCCATGACCCTCGGTCTGTCCCTGGGAGTCCTGTCAGCCGTTTATCAGAACACCTGGATTGATCGAATGGCCATGCTCAGCGCCATCGTCGGAATCTCGGTGCCCGTCTACCTCGTCGGCCTGTTGATGATCCTGGTGTTCGTGAAGCACCTGAGATGGATTCCAGGCATTGGAATGGATACGAGCATTCTCCCTTACATGATTGTTGAGGTTCCCTGGTTCATCTTCCCCCCTGGATGGACCTTCGAATTCCAGGTCCAGACCTGGTTGATCTTGCCGGCCCTGGCGCTGGGTGTGCGCCCCGGAGCGGCTCTGGCCCGAATGATGCGCACCACCATGCTGGAAGTGATCCGTCAGGACTACGTTCGCACCGCTCGCGCCAAAGGACTCAGCGAGTTCCGGGTGATCCTGAAGCACGCCGCCCGCAACGCTCTGATTCCCGTGGTCACCGTTCTCGGTCTGGAGCTGGCCATGCTTCTCACGGGGGCCATCCTGACCGAGACAGTCTTCGCCTTGCCGGGTCTGGGGTTCCAGGCCTACTCGGCCCTGAAGGACCTGGATCAGGACCTGATCATGGGAACCGTGCTGTTCGTCTCGTCCATGTATGTTCTGGCCAACCTGATTGTCGATCTTTCCTACGCCTTCCTCGACCCTCGAATTCGATACAGCTGAGCCCAGAATGAACGACGGCGTCTCGATCACAATCGACTACACGAGCCCCTTTACCTGGCTTCGGATCTTCCTGGCCATCTCGGTGCTCTTCGCCATGGCCGCGCCCCTGTTCCCCATGCCGACCTGGACGAGCCTCTGGCTCGACGCCTGGAAGCGGCTCAAGCGGAACCGTACGGCCATGGCGGGCTACTACATCGTGCTGATCTTGACCCTCGTGGCTTCCATGGCGAACTGGATCAGCCGGTACACGCCGTCGTACCAGGACTACGATGCCCTGGAGACTCGTTCGAAGCAGACCCGTCAGTTCGCCCAGGAAGGACGCCGAGGATTCCGGATGCCCGAGTTCAGCGAGAAACACTGGCTCGACGTGGACAGCCTGGGCAGGGACAACTACGCCCGGATCGTTCACGGAAGCGTGATCAGCCTCGAGGTGGCCCTGATCAGCCAGGGCGTGGCCGTGGTGATCGGCATGTGCCTCGGTCTGGTGGCTGGCTACTACGGGGGATGGGTCGATGCCGTGCTGATGGCGATCACGGAGGTGATCCTGGCGTTCCCCTTCCTGCTGCTGGTCATGACCATCGTGGCCATGTTCGGGGTCCCGAGCATCGAGATGATATTCGTGATCATCGGTCTCGTTGGCTGGCCTTCCGTGGCCCGCGTCATGCGGGCTCAGGTCCTGAGTCTCAAGCAGAAGGAGTTCATCGAGGCCGCTCGCGCCCTGGGAGCCTCGGATCTTCGGATCTTGATTACCCACCTGACTCCCAACACCCTGGCGCCGATCATCATCCAGGTCAGCCTCGGCATGGCCGGCGCCATCCTTTCAGAGGCCGGCCTCTCCTTCCTGGGCTTCGGAGCCCAGGAGCCGACCCCGTCATGGGGTCTGATGGTCGCCAAGGGCCAGGGCGATCTGGACCCTCTGTGGTGGCTTTCGGTCTTTCCGGGTCTGGCCATCATGGCCGCCGTCTTCGGGTTCAACCTCCTGGGAGACGGTCTTCGGGATGCTCTTGATCCCCGCATGAAGTCCTGAAGTATCTGCTGAGGGTGAAACTGATGGTTAGCCGGCTACGGACCCGTCGGGATGACTGGCCGCGGGAAGGCCGTTGCCCTGAAATCTATTTACCTGCCTGCCATTCGACGCTATAATGGTCACCCTTCCGCCGGGTCTGGCGGATTCGAGTGGGGAGGCCCTGTTTGATCCCCTGTTTCGCACATCTTGAGAACGAATTGGAAGAGGTCACCTCTTACATCAGTTCAAATCTGTCGGTCAGTTCCCCCTTCGTCGGCGAACTGGCTCGCCATTTCCTTTCCACAATGGGACAGCGAATCCGGCCTTCGTTGGTGCTGGAGCTTTCTCGGATCGGAAAGGGCAAACCGGCGGCCAACGCTCCGGGCCTCGGGGCCATGGTTGAGCTGGTCCACTCTGCCTCTCTGCTCCACGACGATGTGATCGACAAGGGCCGGGTTCGCCGAAACCGGTTGACGGTCAACGCCAAGTGGGGCAACAAGGAAGCTGTTCTTCTGGGCGATCTGCTGCTCTCCCGGTCCCTGATGCCCCTGGCCGATGAAGGGGATTCCCGCTGTATTCGATCCCTCTTCCGGATCACCTCCTCCCTGTCGGAGGGGCAGCTGCTGGAGTTGGCCAACTTCGGGAATCGGGACCTGGACGAGGAAGGTTACTTCCGGATCATCGAGCTGAAGACAGCCATCTTCTTTGCCGAGTGCTGCTACATCGGCGCCGTTGCCTCCGGCGCTTCCGAGCCACAGCTCGATCAGGCGCGGCAGTTCGGCCTCGAAGTGGGGTTCGCTTACCAGATATTGGACGACCTTCTGGATGTGACGGCTACGGTTTCAACCCTGGGTAAGGACATCCAGAATGACCTTCTTCATGGCAAGATGACCCTGCCGTTCATCTTCTGCCTGGCTCGGAACGAGGGCCGGGACATCCTCGATTTTCCCGCTTCTCAGCCGCCTGCAGCAGAGGCCATCGCCAGTTACGTTCGTCGGTCTGGTGCGTATGAATACTGTGTGGACCGGGCGAGGAAGCACTCTGCCCGGGCCGAGGTGGCGGCCTCGAAACTCGGCGACGACGGGGTCCGGAAGACCCTGTCCCAGTTCCTGGGTTACCTGTTCCGCCGGGTAGAACGATTCTCCGCTCCGCCGGAGGCGGCTGAGCGGACAGCCGACAGTCCAACGGCTGCGGCCTGAACCTTGCTGGTACTTCCGGTCGGGGGGCAGCGGAACCGCACGCCGACGGTATCCAAGAGGACCCGGGAGTAACCGCCGATGCTTGTCATGGCCGAACAACAGACTGACCCGAGTAACGATTCAAAGCGATCCAACGTGACCAGTCCCCGGGAGGCAGCCCGGGGGAGAATGTCACCCATCGTCTGGATTGGATTCGGGATCAGCTTTGTCTTTCTTTACCTGTTCCTCAGAAACGTCCACTGGGGCGAGCTCTCCACTTCCCTCACACAGGCCAACTACTTCTACCTGATTCCGGCGCTGGCGCTCTGGGTCCTGACCGCAGCGATCCGGGCCGTCAGGTGGCAAATCATGGTGCGGCATCTTCGCCCCATACCGTTCCTGAGCCTCTTCTCGGCGGTGAACATCGGCTTCATGGCCACGGCGCTCTTGCCCGCACGGGCCGGAGAGCTTGTCCGGGCCGCCGTGCTCGGCAAGAAGGAGAACCTGAAGGTTACCAGCGTCTTCGCCACCATCGTGGTGGAGAGAATCCTGGATCTGTTGACTGTGGTCTTCTTCTTGGTCCTGGCCCTTCTTTATCTGCCCGCCAATGGAGAACACGCCGAGACTCTGGACAACCTCCGTTTCTTCGGAGGCCTCTTCGCTGTCGTCATCGCCGGGGCCATTCTGTTCCTGGCGATGCTGAAGGTGTGGCCCGAGCGAGTGAAGCAAGTGCTGGCCCCCATCCTGAGGAAGCTGCCCGAAGGGGTCCGCGTCCGGATTCACGGCATCCTGGACAACTTCATCGAGGGGCTGGAAATGCTGTCGAGCTGGACGGAGGCCCTGTCCATGGCGGCCCTGTCACTGCTGCTCTGGTTCAGCATCGGCCTGATCAACTGGACCCTTTCCTTCGCTTTCGGCATCGAAATGAGCATCCTGGGAGGATGCCTGATCTTTGTCGTCACGGCCTTTGCCATCGCCTTGCCTCAGGCACCCTCCTTCATCGGCGTATTCCATGTGGCCGTCGAGACCTCTCTCAAGCTCCTGAGCGTGACCACCACTCTGGCCAAGAGCTACGCCATCGTCCTCTGGGCAGTTTCCATCCTGCCTCCCGTGGCCCTCGGTTTCTACTTCCTTTCCAGGGACGGGCTCTCGCTGCTGGAGCTGACGAAGAAATCCGAGTAGGAAAGCTCGGCCTTTGCATTCCAGGAGGCCTCGGTTTAGGCTCGTTTCATGCCTTCCGATGCTGGCCGGCCCTCGAGGAATCTGGAACGTCTGCTGTCTGCGCCTACGGCGCAGAAAGCCAGGGAGCTGTTAGATCGATCCGAGGGCCTGGAGCCGGAGGATAGAGCCCGGTTTCTGGTGAAGGCCTTCGCCAGCCGGCACTGGGACATCCGGAAGGCGGCCTCGGAGAAGCTGGCCGATCTGGAGGACGCCATCGTCCTTCCAATGCTGCAGGAGTCCCTGGCTGACCAGAAGGCCGGAGACAACGTGATCTTCTGGACCGTCCAGACCCTGGCGAGCCGGGGGGGAGATGCTTCCAACCTGCTGCTCGAGTTTCTCCCCAGCTGCCCTGCCGAACTCCGGATCTTCGTCATCAAATCTCTCGGCAAGAGCCGGGTGCCTCAGGCGACGGAGCAGCTGGTAGAGATGCTGGGTAGCCCTGACTACGCCACCCGGGAGGAGGCGGCCCACGTCCTGGCAGGAAACGCCGATGAGTCTGTGGCTTCCGTAAGGCAGCTGCTCAACTCCGGCAATCCGGACCAGAAATTCTGGGCGTTCAAGATCCTGGCGAAGGTGATGGGGACCAAGGCTGTCGAGCCCCTGACGAAGATCTTGAAGAATCCGGCTGAGGAGCAGCAGGGGGCTTACGCTCTTGCGGCTCTGAAGGAGATCCGGCATCCGTCGATCATCCCGACCCTCATTGGATTGCTAGGCCACGACTCCTGGTACTACCGGGCCGAGGCTGCGGAGATGCTCCAGGACCTGGGAGCCATGGCTGTACCGGAGCTGAAGCGCATCCTGGAGAGTGACAATCCGGACATTCGGTTCTGGGGAATGAAGATTCTCCGGGAGATCCTGGGGGGGGAGGTGGTCCCGATCCTGGAGAAGTTCATCACCAGCGATCAGAAGTCGACCCGGTATTCGGCCGTTCTGACAGTCGGAGGGTTGCGGGACGCCGGCGCCGCCAGGATGCTGATCGACTGCTTCGACGATGAAGCCTGGATCATCCGGAAGCTCGCCAGCGACCATCTAATCCGGATGGGCGATGTGGCTCTCAAGTTCCTCCTGGACAACCTGTCAAGCGACTCCGAGGAGAGCATCTACTGGACCCTGGTGACTCTGGGGAAGATGCGGGACGACGCCGCCGAGCCATTTGTGGCGCGCCTCCTGGAGCATGACTCCAAGAACGTGCGGCTCCACACGGTCGACTGCCTGGCCGGCATTGGAAGTCAGCCTGCCGCGGCGGCCCTGGTGGGGGCTTTCCGCAACTCGATCTGGACCGTCCGGCAACGGGCCTGCGAGGCTCTGGGGCAGCTCGGCGAGCCCGCGCTGAGGAGCCTCCTGCTGCACGTGGAAGATCCTGATGGGGATGTGGCCTACTGGACGGATCGAACCCTGTCGGCTTTCCTGTCACCCGGATTGCCCCGTCTTCTGGCGGACCTGAAGCGGGCCCGGCCCGATGAGCGGGATGCCATGATGCGGCACATCCGGGCCGTGGCTCCCGAGACCCTGGCCGAGCTTGTCCGATCTTCCAGCGCGAACCGGGAGGCCCTGCTCCGGCTGCCGATTCCCAAGCAGGCTGCGTTCGCCGATCCCGTTGCTGAAGCACCCAAGCCCAAGGGGCAGTCCCGGATACTGTCTCTCTTCGAGACGCCCGGCGCCGGGTCCTATCCCATGACGATGGACGAGATCCTGCTCCACGCTCAGAAGTGCGGGGCTTCGGATCTCCACATCAAGATCAACTGTCCGCCCTTGTTGCGGATTCATGGTTCCCTGACCCAGACGAACTTCCCGAAGATCACGGAGGAGGCCTCCCGGCTCCTCTTCTCGGCCATCCTGACTGACCACCAGAAACATCAGCTCGCCGAGAACCTGCAGCTCGATCTCTCCTACGAGGTGACGGAGGGATGCCGCTTCCGGCTGAATCTCTACAAGCAGACTCGTGGCCTCGAGGCCGCTGCCCGGTACATAGAACCGGAGATTCCCAATTTCAGGTCCCTCAACTTGCCCGACTGGGTCTTTCAGAAGATCTCCAGCTTCGCTGATGGCCTGGTCCTGGTGACGGGACCCACGGGGAGCGGGAAGTCCACCACCATGGCCTCCATCATCGGCCACATCAATCGGAACTTCAGCCGCCACATCATCACCATCGAGGACCCCATCGAGTATGTCCACGAGAACATTCTCTCCTACATCTCCTACCGGGAAGTGGGGATGGATGTCCGGTCCTTCCCCCTCGGACTTCGAGGCGCCCTACGGGAAGATCCGGACGTGATTCTCATCGGAGAGCTGCGGGACAAGGACACCATCGCCACGGCCCTCACCCTGGCCGGCACGGGACATCTGGTGCTGTCCACATTCCATACCTCCTCGGCGAGTCAGACCGTGGAGCAGATCATCGACTTCTTCGAGTCCGATCAGCAGACACACATCCGGCGTCAGGTGGCTTTCATTCTCCGATCCATCGTGTCCCAGCGGCTCCTGCCCAAGACCGATGGCAAGGGTCGGGTGCCGGCTCTGGAGATCCTGATGTCGACTCATGCCGTGCGGAACCTGATCCGGGACGGGAACCTGCAGCAGCTCTACAGCGTCATGCAGGCCGGAGCCGAGGACGGGATGCAAACGTTCGATAGCAGCCTGATGGAGCTGGTCGGCTCCAGGCAGATCTCCTACGAGGAC
>JAJFLN010000204.1 GCA_021772705.1 Candidatus Cloacimonadota bacterium
GGCCGCCGCCACCATGATCACCGTGGTGAAGATCGCCAGTCCGAAGGACTGGATCAGATACGTGTAGAGTCCGGCGATGAGGACCACGGCGGTCCCCAAGCCGATGGCGATGGGCACCAGTCCCAGGTCCCGTTCCGTGCGAGGTGTGTTCGAATCATCGGCCCCCTCCCCTCGCCGGGCCAGGACACTCTTGATGCCCTTGACCATGCCGTGCCGGACCTTGACGATCGAGGCCAGACCTCCGACGACCATAGCACCGACGCCGATGAATCGGACGTACTCCTTCCAGAGTACCCAGCAGGCGTCACCAGCAGGCATTGGCCCTCCCGGGACACCCATGGTCGCCGACAGGATTGGCATGGCCACCAGCCATCCCAGGGCGCCCCCCAGGAAGATGAGGACGCCGATGTCGAGACCGACGATGAATCCCACCGAGACGAGAGCCGGCGACACGTCCATTCCGCCAGCGAACACGGCGCCGCCGACGCTGTAAGCTCGGATGAGACCCTCCCTAAACAGGGTAAACCCGGCGATACAGAGCTTGATGGCAGCGCCTCCGGCCAGGGCCGCCGCCACCACCAGGATCGACTTGCCGCCCCGCTGCCCCGCCTCGAGGACCTCGGCGCAGGCGACGCCTTCCGGATAGGTCAGGTCCGGGTCCTCGACGATCAGGGCCCTCCGGAGAGGAATCATGAAGAGCACACCCAGGACGCCGCCGAGACCGGCGATCAGCGTCGTCGGCCAGAACTGGAAGTCCGTCCAGGCACCGGCAATCACCAGCGCCGGGATCGTGAAGATGACACCTGCGGCCAGGGACTCTCCCGCCGAGGCCAGGGTTTGAACGATGTTGTTCTCCTGGATCGTTCCTCGACCGAGGATGCCCCGGAGAATGCCCATGGAGATGACAGCTGCGGGAATGGAGGCCGACACGGTCATGCCCACCTTCAATCCCAGATAAACATTGGCGGCGCCAAGAATGACGGTCAAGACGATGCCCAGTCCCACGGCGACAGCCGTCAGCTCAGGCGGTTCGGCCACCACGGCCGCATCGGCTGGCGGATTCTCGGGCTTGCTCAACGGTCACCTCCTGTGACACCTGGACGACTCCCGCCCGGGACCCGTCGCATCAGCAGTGTACCAGCAAGGTTCGCCCGGATCGTCCACGACCATTCAGTGAGGCGATTATCAAAGGAGGGCCGCTGTTGAAGGGGGTCATTGCCCGTGTTAAACTTCGCGGCTCTTATGGATGATTCAAACAGACTGGATGAAGCCCGCAGGGTTCTGCGGCAACAGTTCGGCTTCGAGGACTTCCGGGCCGGTCAGGAGTCCATCGTCTCCGCCGTTCTGGAAGGGGCGGAGGTCGTGGGCGTCATGCCAACCGGCGCAGGGAAGTCGCTCTGCTACCAGCTTCCCGCCCTGATGCTCGACGGCCCCACCCTGGTCGTATCTCCTCTGATCGCTCTCATGAAGGATCAAGTAGATGGCCTGGTGGGGAGGGGAATTCCGGCGACGTTCATCAACTCCAGCCTCTCCTCTGCCGAGCAAGCCGCCAGAACAGCCGGGGTCCGAGACGGCCGGTACCGGCTGATCTACGTGGCCCCGGAGCGGTTCAAGAGCCGCCCCTTCCGAGATCTCCTGGTCCGGTGCAACCTGGCCCGGTTGGTGGTGGATGAAGCTCACTGTATCTCCCAGTGGGGTCATGATTTCCGGCCCGACTACAGGCGCCTGGCCGGCATCCGGTCCGAACTGGGCGACATCCCGGCAGTGGCCCTCACAGCCACGGCCACACCTGAAGTCCAGACTGACATCGCCACCCAGCTGACCATGAAGAAACCCAGGGTGTTCGTCCTCGGGTTCCACCGGCCGAACCTCCATCTGTCCGTCGAGGCCGTCAGCGGCCACGCCGACAGGCTTAACCGGGCCAGGGAGGCCATCGCCCAGGCCGGCTTCCCAGGCATTGTCTACTGCTCCACCCGGAAGAATGCAGAGCAGATGACCGACTCCCTGCGCGGCCTGCGGCACCGGGCCCTGCTCTATCACGCCGGTCTGGATGACGAGAAACGATCCCGGGTCCAGGAGACATTCATGTCCGGCAAGGCCGATGTGGTGGTCGCCACCAACGCCTTCGGCATGGGCGTCGACAAGGCCGACCTCCGCTTCGTGATCCACTACAACGTGCCCAGGACCGTGGAGGCCTACTATCAAGAGGTGGGCAGGGCCGGACGGGATGGCAAGCCCTCCCGCTGCACCCTCTTCTACAACCCGGGAGACGTGAGAGTTCAGCGGTTCCTCATGGAAGGAAGCTTCCCTCCGGAGGAGCTGATCCGGGAGGTCCATGGCCGCCTCCACGAGGTGGGGCCCATGGCCCGGGAGATGACGGTCACCCAGATCGCGGCCCTGCTCGCCGGGCGAGTGAACGAGCGTGCCGTGGGTACGTCTCTGCAGCTCCTGGAAGATGCGGGACATCTGCGCCGCATGTGGAGAGACGAGCATCGTGCCGGCGTCAGGATGCTGGTGTCCCGCCAGGAAGCGGAGCAGCGCATCGGACCGAGGAAGAAGCACGCTCGGGTTGCCCTGGAAGGCCTCTCCACGATCGACGTCACCTCCGCCGGAGACAGCGTGTCGATCAACCTGTCGGAATGCGCCGGAGCATTCGACTCCACACTGGAGTCCCTCAGGGACGGCCTGGCCGACCTGCACGAGGCCGGCGTTGTCGACTACCGGCCGCCGTTCCGGGGACGGGGTGTGGAGCTTCTGGACGAATCGCCCCGGACGCCGCTGAAGGTGGACCTCAAGGCCCTCGATTCGAGGCGCCGGCGTGAAGACGGCAAGCTCCGGAAGATGATTGGATTCTGCACTCTCGACTCCTGCAGAGGCCGGTTCATCTTGGAGCACTTCGGGGACAGCTCCATGACCGGCGACTGCGGAAGCTGCGACATCTGCTCCGAAGCCGGAAGCTCCGGCCGCAGGCATTCCCGCGCTGCCGTACAGCAGGTCCGGGAATCGGGTTCCACATCCGAGAGCCCCCGGGTAGTGACACAGGTACTGACTCTCGTGGGGCGCGTCAACGGTCGCTTCGGCCGGGGCACCGTGGCCCGGGTCCTGACGGGTTCCGAAGCCAGAGAGATCCTTCGGTGGAGGCTGCAGGACCATCAGGAGTACGGGGCCCTCGAGAGCTGGACCCAGAAGGAAGCCGAGGCACTGTTGGATCGAATTCAGGGGTCCGACCTCCTGGCTTCCAGCTGGGGTGAGTACCCCACGCTCAGCCTCACTCCCGGGGGAAAGGACATCGTCCAGGGCAAGGCCACGGCACCCGAGATTCCTTTGAGAAGCCGCGCCGAACCGCCTTCGCGCAAGAGCGCCGCTTCTTCCGCCGGCTCCGGTACCGCCGCCGTTTCTCTTCTCCTGGGCAGCGCCTCCGTCCCGGAGCGGAAGTTGACAGAAGACCTCCGGACTCTTCGGAGCGACCTGGCCCGGCAGGCCCGCGTCCCGGCCTACGTCGTGTTCAACGACCGTTCCCTGGCGGAGCTGGTGAAGCAGCGGCCTCGGACTCCCGCCGAACTCGAGGCCGTCCACGGGTTCGGCCCGACAAAGACGCACCGGTTCGGCGCCGCCATCCTGCAGCTGATCACCGCCAGCCCCGAGGCCTGAGACAGGACCGGAGTCTCAGTCAGGGACTCCGGCCAAGACAAGGGATCCGCAAGGGCCTTCGGCATGAATGCCCGCGTAACCAGGAGCTACGTTATGAACGACATCATTTGTGGATGCGGAATCAGGCAATCTCGGCCGCGCGCCGGCATGGGTCGTAGGCATGACGGGGTCCGTTTCAGATTGCGCGGCCGTGGATAACCCAGGAACGTCAGTCTCACAAAGGGGTTGCGGCTGTTTTACCATGGGGTTGGCTGAGCAGTTGGCAGGAGTCCCTGTCAGTACCTGGGCACGTCGGAGGCCACGTCCACGGACCAAGCGTCGATGCCTCCCGCCAGGTTCCGCAGCCGGGTGAATCCCGCCTCTCGAAGCAGAGCCAGAGCCTTGCGTCCCCTGACACCGTGGTGGCAGTAGACGACCACCTCTTCGTCTTTGCCCAGGGCGGCAGCCGCGGCGGGCAGCTGGCCCAGGGGCATGAGCTCCGCCTGCGGTAGGCGGCAGATCTCGAACTCGTGGGGCTCCCGTACATCGATCAACTTCAAGGCCGCCCCACGATCGAGCTCGCCTCTCAATCCTGTCGCCGAGACCTCCGGGATGTCCTCCGACTCTTCCCCGGTGGGCGCCGTTCCGCAGAAGACCTCGTAGTCCACCAGTGCAGTCACGGCCGGGTCCTCACCGCAGATGCTGCAATCGGGATTCTTCTTCAGTTTCATCTCCCGAAAGCTCATCTCCAGGGCGTCGAAGAGCAGGAGGCGGCCGATGAGGGAATCTCCTTGCTCCAGGATGAGCTTCACGGTCTCCGTGGCCTGGATCAGTCCCATCACGCCGGGCAGAATGCCCAGGACACCACCCTCGGCACAGCTGGGGACCATTCCCGGCGATGGCGGTTCCGGATAGAGGCAACGATAGCAGGGTCCTCGCCGGGCATCGAAGACCGAAGCCTGGCCCTCGAAACGGAACACACTTCCGTGGACATTGGCCTTCCCCTCCAGGACACAGAGATCGTTCACCAGGTACCGGGTGGCAAAGTTGTCCGTGCCGTCGACGATGATGTCGTAGTCCCTGGCGATGTCTGTCGCATTGGCTGCCGTGAACCGGGTCTCGAAGAGCTCCAGCTTCAGGTCCGGATTGATACCCAGGAGGCGCTTCGATGCAGCCTCGAGCTTGGGCCTGCCCACGTCTTCGTGGCCGTAGAGGACCTGTCTCTGCAGGTTGGAGGCGTCGACCACGTCGGAATCAACCAGTCCCAGGTGCCCGACTCCGGCCGCCGCCAGATAGAGTCCCAAGGGTGCTCCCAGGCCTCCGGCGCCGACCATGAGAACCCGAGCTGACTTCAGCTTCAACTGTCCCGCCATTCCAACTTCCGGAAGGATCAGGTGGCGGCTGTACCGGGCTATTTCCGCCTTGCTGAGGGATTCGGTCATGACAATCAGAACTGCTGGAGGAACCGCAGATCGTTATCGAAGAGCAGCCGGATGTTCGGGATGCCGTGGCGAAGCATGGCCACCCTGTCGATGCCGAGTCCGAAGGCGAACCCGCTGTACTTCGACGTATCGTAGCCAACGGCCTCAAAGACCTTGGGATGGATCATTCCGCTGCCCAGGATCTCGAGCCACGCAGTCCCTTTGCAGACCCGGCAATCACCGCCGGCACCGTTGCAGATAACGCACTCCACATCCATCTCGGCACCGGGTTCCACGAAGGGGAAGAAGCTGGGCCGAAACCGAACCTTTCGATCCTTGCCGAAGATGGCCCGGATGAAGGAGGTCAGAACGGACTTCAGATTCCCAAAGGTGATGCCCTCGCCGACCATGAACCCTTCGATCTGATGGAACA
>JAJFLN010000205.1 GCA_021772705.1 Candidatus Cloacimonadota bacterium
CGAAGGGGATAAACGGAGCGGGCGGCCATATCGTCTGACCCTTCGGCAAGCTCAGGAGAGGGGCCGGTCCGCGAAACGACGCTCTGTGCCTCGACAAGCTCGGCACGAACGGATAAGGAAGGAAGCGTTAGGACCACCGCAATAGCTTCATGGCGAGGAAAACGGCGAAGGCCTGGCTCCTTCGACTTGCGCGCCTTGGACATCGAGGTGGGGTCGTAGCGGAGCAGGGACAGGCTTTCGATTGGAAGCTCAGCGTTGCTGGACGCGAACGCCCTCCGGCAGGAGCCGGAGGGCGCGGGGATCACTGATGAACTCTACAATTGACCCTACTCCTTGGCCGGGGCCGCCTGCCAGAGACCCAGCATCGCCCCGGTCGGGTCCTTGATGATGGTGAACCAGCCCATCCCGGGTACTTCCTGCTTCTCCTTCAGTACCTCTGCCCCAAGAGCCTTGGCCTTGCCCGTTGAGGCGTCGACATCGACGACGTGGACATACGACAGCCAGTTTGAAGTCCCCTCTGGACACATCGTCTTCATCAGGCCCCCGCCGGTACCCTCGCCGACATCAATCATCGTGTAGGTCATCTCTCCCATGTCCATGTCCTGCATGCTCCAATCGAAGAGTCCTTTGTAGAAGCTCTTCGACTTCTCCGTATCTCCGGAGTGCAGTTCGACGTGACAGAATGGATTGGCCATGTTGATTCCTTCCCCCCTCCGCAGGAGGGGCGCTCTACTTCAACGTCACTGGTTCGGACGGTGGAAGGCCATTGTACGAGGAGTGAGCTGCCTGGATCTACGCAGGCGCCGCTGGTTCGACTCCACGTGCCGCCACCGAGGTGGCCCGGACGGGCTATTCCTTCTTCCTATCGGGAGCCATCTCGTGGAGCATCAGGGTGTGTCCCTCCGGGTCCTTCAGGAGGACCATCTTGCAGACCTGGTTGTCCATGACGTCCCCCAGGAACTTCACTCCTTCGCCCTTCATTCTCTCGACTTCCGCTTCGATGTTATCGGTCTCGAGAGCCAGGTAGGGAGGCGAGTCCTGAGGTGAGAATTGCTCCAGACCTATGGACTTGCTGTCCGGGGCATCGAACTCGGCGTACTTCCCTTCAGCGCCGTCGAACATGTGCTTCAGACCGAGCCGGTCCCCGTAGAACTCCTTGGCCCGGGTCATGTCCTTGACCGGTATCCCTATGAAAGCAACCTTGGTGATCATCTTGCACTCTCCTGACGCGTTCCTCTGCAGGCCAGCTGGACCGCTGACCCGATGCTCCTCCCCTCGAGGAGGAAACTTCAGCCAGCCCAGAGTATAGCCTCCGAGGCCGTGGCCAGAGGCGGGCGGTCACTCTGAGGTATAATCGGGCGGCGTCTGGGACAAAAGTCCCTGCTATTCCGCCGATTATGCGCTATCATCCCAGCCCGCTTCCAGATCCGGTTCGACCCCCCAGAGCAGGGCGTATCCGGTTCGCTGTCAGGTCCCTTCTGGGCCGGCTTCCGGGGGGCTGAGTCTGATGGCTGAAGAAGCACCCAGACGGATCGAGAAGGCGAGGGAACCGGACAAGACATGATTCAGATGTACAACGTATCGAAGGTCTTCTCCAACGGGGTTGAAGCCCTGAACAACGTCAACCTCCACGTCGGAAAGGGTGAGTTCGTCTTCCTGATCGGCCCCAGCGGCGCCGGCAAGACCACCCTGATGCGGCTGATCTTCCGGGAGGAGCTTCCGTCCTCCGGGCACGTCATCGTCGATGGCCGAAACATCGAGCGACTCAGCGCCTGCAAGGTTCCCTACCTGCGCCGGAGCATCGGCGTCGTCTTCCAGGACTTCCGTCTCCTGGATAATCGAACGGTCTTCGAGAACGTGGCCTTCGCGCTGCGGGTCACCAACGCCCCGGCAGCCGATGTGGAGAAGCGGACCCGGCGAGTCCTGGACATGCTCGGCCTGGGACACAAGAAGTCCTTCACGCCTCTCCAACTCTCGGGAGGAGAGAAGCAGCGGGTCTGCATCGCCAGGGCAGTGATCAACAACCCATCCATTCTCCTGACCGACGAACCGACAGGCAACCTCGACCCGGACATGTCCCTGGAGATCATGGACATTCTGGCGGAGATCAACGGCAAGGGGACAACTCTGATCGTGGCTACTCACAACAGCCAGCTGGTCAACAAGATGGGCAAGAGAGTCATCGGGCTCGTGAACGGAGAGGTCTCGTCGGATCGGCCCAAGGGGGTCTATAGCTACTCGTGATGCGCTGGATTCGTAAAGACCCCGGAGCGCCACGCCTGCTCGAGAGTTGTCATGCATTTCCGGGAGATCTGTCGTGACCGATAGGGTTCAGAGCCTTCGCTTCCACGTTCAGGAAGCCCTCAGTGGATTCCGGCAAGCTCTGGTCATGAACCTGGCGACCCTCTCGACGGTGGCCATCACCCTGTTCATCCTCGGCTCGTTCCTTCTGTTCATGAGAAACATGAACGAGAACCTGAAGGTCCTTCGCTCTCAGCTTCAGCTGACGGTCTACCTGAAGCGAAGCATCGATGAGGCCGATCGCAAGTCGCTGGTGAAGCAGATCGAGTCCGATCCCGGCGTGGTGAGCTACAAGTTCATCACCCGGGACCAGGCCCTGCAGAGCGTGCGGGAGTGGATGGGCTGGACCGACTTCGAGGTTCGGGATAATCCACTGCCCGAGTCCTTTGACCTGAAGCTCAGGGATGGCGTCGATTTCGATGCCTTCGTCCGCCGGGCCGGTGCCTGGCCCGGTGTCGACGACCTCAGCGTCGGCGAGAAGGAAGTTGGCGCCCTGCTGAAGTTGCTGGATCTGGCTCGATCCGTCGGATTGTTGCTGGTGCTGGTCCTGGGGACGGCGTCGCTCATGATCATCGCCAACACGATCAAGTTGACGGTCTACGCCCGTCGCACCGAGATCTCGATTATGAAGCTCGTGGGGGCCACGAACTGGTTCATCCGGACTCCATTCCTCATTGAGGGGCTTCTGCAGGGACTGACAGGCGCCGCCATCGCTCTGGTGCTCCTCCTCTCTGGGTACCCGATCCTGGTCTCTCGCCTCCACTCCATCGCACCCTTCATTCGTCTCGTCGACGAGGCAGGCGCCCTGATCGGTCTCTCCTGGCAGCTGCTGGCCATGGGCATTCTGCTCGGTCTGCTCGGAAGTCTGATCAGCCTCCGGCGCATCGCCGTCTGACCTGGGAAGCCCATGTTCACCTCCCGATCTTCAGAGCTGAGCTTGATGGGTCTGATCGTCCTCGCCCTGCTCCTGTCGCCGCTGCGAAGCGCCGGGACCGCCTGGTCCGGGAACAAGCAAGAAAAGCGGAACAAGGTCGCCGACGAGCTGAAGGACGTCAAGGTACGCCTGGTCTCGATCACCTCGCAGTATGAAGAGCTGAAGAGGCAGCGAACCGAGAACCTGGTCCTCAAGGAGCGGCTCGAGGTGGACCTGGGAGGCCTGGAAGCGACTCATGCCCGGTCCGCGGAGGCACTCGGAAGGGTGCGGCGTGAGCTGCGGCAATCAGAGTCCCAGTACAACGAGCACACCCGCCGGTTCACCCGGGGGCTGATTCATTTCTACCGTCTCAAGAATCGTCCCTATCTGGCCTTTCTGATCAACTCTCCCGATATGGCGGAGTTCTCGCGTCGCTACAAGTATTTGCAGTACGTGTTCCAGCAGGACTACGAGGAGCTGGACGAGCTGCTAAAGATCCGGCGGGAGCTGACGGCCAAGCAGATGGCCATGGAGACCGCCAGCGCCGACTTGGAGGCCCTCGTTCAGGACAAGCAGTCCAAGACTCAGGAGCTGGCATCAGCTATCAACCGGGAACAGGAACTCCTTCAGTCTCTCGAGGCGGAGAAGAAGCAGGCCCTGGAACGGGCCCGGAAACTTCAGGCCGACCTGGCCTGGATCGACCGGAAGATGAAGACCCTGAGCAGCCGGCCCGCTTCCAAGCCCACCAAGCCGCCGAAGCGTCTCCCAGCTGGCCTGGCCGTGCCTTCGAGCTTCCGAGGAAAGGCCAAGCCTGGCCGCATCCTCTGGCCCGTGGATACGGAGACCGAGGTTCAGCTAGTCCGGGCTTATGGTCAGTCCCGATCTGAGACGGGCTCCCTCTACTTCAATCCCGGAATCGACATTCAGGTGCCGGCCAAGGCGAAGGTCCGGGCAATCGAGGCCGGCAAGGTCATGCACCGAGGAGAGATGCCCAATTTCGGCAACGTGGTCTTCATCGATCACGGCGGCGATCCAGACAAGATTATCTCGATCTACGGCAACCTTGCTGACATACTTGTCCCCGTTGGTCACGATGTGGCCCGAGGCGAAGCGATCGGTGTGGTTGGAAACGCCGGGACGCCGGACCTGTCCGGGGCCTTGCACTTCGAGATCCGCAAGAATGCGGTTCACCAAGATCCCCTGAAGTGGCTCCGGGGAGGGAATCGTTTGTCCAGGAGGAACAGATGACAATGTGGAACACCAAGAAGGCCTTGCTGCTGATGGCAGTTCTCTCCCTCAGCACGCATTCCCTGGCCTCGAATGTGACGGCTCCGCTGGCCAGCAGTTCGGCTCTGATCGGG
>JAJFLN010000206.1 GCA_021772705.1 Candidatus Cloacimonadota bacterium
CGTGAACGATTGCCTTCCAGCCATTATAAGCATCGGCTTCGGCGCTCGCAGCCGTTAGCGTAAAGCTGGTTTGACTGGCTAAGGTGGCTATGGTCGTATTAACGATTGCGCCTGGATAACCAATCTCAAATGTAGCCGCGATGAAATTAACCGTTGCCGCATCCACGGTAATGGAGGCAACCGTTACATAATATCGCGAGCCCGCTGTATAGAAATCCGCCGTGGCGTTTGAGGATAGATCAATCGAAAACCCATGGACGCCCGTGGTGGTATCGATATCAATACCGTCAGTGTCCAGAAGAACAACGCCCGTCGTGCTGGCGCGTTCCGTCATCGACGTGCCCTTGTAAATCCCAATATCAGCCAAAGCCAAGCCCGTAATCGTCACGCTGGCCGACGGGTCATTACTATCAAATGTGTGGAACGGAATAAGTATGGTTGAGCCGGGCCTAACCGTGCCTAAATCCATCATCCTATAGGCCCTCCGAAAGGTCCGCGTAATGGATGCCCAAGCGGGTTATGGGGATTCGAGCCGCCAGCCACTAGCTCCACGCACCCAATCGCCGCCGCTCCTGCACCGCTTGGGCGAACAACGTCTAAAATATCCTTGGTATACGTTGAGTCTCTGGTACAGCCCGCCTCAAGATCGTTCCCGGATTTGAGGCGGGCGTCTAAAGTCGTCTCATTTACATTTTCGAACTGATCTGCATAAGTCAAAGACGCCGTAGCATTAACTCGTGCGGGGACCGTCCCGGTATCGTCTGTCGCGTTGTCCGTGCCAGTTAGGTCCGTGTCATCTTCGAACGCATCATCAGTGTCGTAACCAAATACAGCGGAATTATCGATTACGTTGTTAGCTGACGACCCGCCACCAATATCTTGTACACCGAACACACCGTTTGTGGGAGTTACGTCATCAGGTAAAAGTATTGTGCAATTCTTCGCCTCGCCGCCGAAATCCAGGAGAAGACCATCCAGCGTAGGACCTGATTTGTAAATCAAACTATTATAGATGAAATTCCGGGACCAACCCGTAATCCGAGAGCCATCACCAAACAAAATACAACGATCCGCGACCGCTGAACTGGCAACAAAAAGTAACGTGCCGTTTCCGCCCTGCTTTAATTGCAGCCGACGGAACTCAAGATTACTTTCGTTCAGCGTTATCCCCGCCGCGTTGTTTGTGAAATTTGTCCGCCCCCCGTAACCACCTCCACAGCCGTACCTAAGCTTAAAGTCAGTTTCGGCTTTAAACTCGGCGAATGATTTAAAAGCAGACCCGAGCGACCCGCTGCCTTCGTCCGACCCGCCAGCGACGACTAGCGTGTTTGTTCCCGACGTGCCATGTCCTGAAAATGAAATTGCGCCAAAGGTGCTGTCCGTAAGTTCTTCGTCACGGCAGGTCCCGGTAATTGCGCCAGTCATCGTACTTATATCCGCCTCGAAATCGCGAATACTGGCATAATCATCACCGACATCCGAACCGATTGTGAAATCACCAGACGTGATAGCCATTAGCGCGCGTCCACTTGCTTGGTGAAATAAATTTCCGGGGCAGCTATCAGCGCGGCACGCAAAACGGCGAAGTCAATCTTGTCGATACGCGTAACGCCCGCCGTCATTTGGCTTTTAACGACACGAGGCAATACCGTCATATCAATAATTGTGTGTCGGCGCTGCGGCATTTCTTCACCCGCCAAAAAGACACGCGGCGCGAGATTGAGACGTTCCGCACAAAGCATATCGAGTTCTGATTTCTGAGCCGCAGTGTGAAAATATTTTAACGTCGAACTCGCCATTGCACTCTTACCCATCCACTCTTGATGGCCTGGATACCAACTCACGAAGCTGCCGGCGATCCACGCGCCGGTTTTTTGCACGTCATCGGATAGCGGTAGGCGGGATTTGACGCGGATGCAGATCGTAACGAGTCCCATCCATCACCCCACGAAAAAACCCGCCTCGGAGGGCGGGCGCTGACAATTCTAAAGCGTTGGGGAACCCTACGAAATATGGGTATCCTAGTCAACACCTTAAACTAGATTTAAGTTAATCCGAACTTCTTCGCCAAAATATCCAGCCCCCGGCGCAGTATCTCATAATGCCCGCGTGGGATGAAATCTTGGAGGCAGACCGCCGAGACGATGGTATCGGAGCCGATGGGGCCAACCGCGCGTACCGCTTCAACGAAGCGCTGGTGATGATCGGCGGAGGTTATACGGAGAGCCTCAATGCTGCCGCTCGCTATCATGTCGGTGTATTGGGAGACCACGCGGGGCTCCCTGCCGGTGCGGTTCCATAACTCGCGTAGGAGCAAGCCGGCATCACGCTGCGTAACGCTGATAACCCGGTTGCGGCGATAGACATACAAGGGGTCGTCTATTTCGATGGCCCTCGCGCGATCCCTGTTGGTTGTGTCCACCATATCGGCGGGGACACGCTCCACAACAAGCGGGCCGTGCCTCGCCCGTTCTGGCGTGCCTACGTCACTGTGTACCGCGCTTTGTTTCTTGCGTTTAGTCTTTGACATTTAACCTCCGTTTAGCTCCCGCCACCCCATATCGGGACTTGGCTCAGGTAGACACCTATCGCGCCGGGATTTTTACTTATCAACGCAACCGCCCTCTCTGCCTCACCTTTTGTCCAAAACGCCATTTCTGGCTCCGATTTACCTTCTGTCCCGAAATCCCATCCGATAACCCAGATTTTTTGTGCTGCCATAACGCTAA
>JAJFLN010000207.1 GCA_021772705.1 Candidatus Cloacimonadota bacterium
TGGTCGCCGATCCGCCTCAGGGCCTCCGCGCTTCGCGGACTCTCGGACACATCAGCTGCCAGATCGAGGGCCTCCGTCAAGGGAACCTCTCTCGCCAGGAGCATACCGAGCAACCGGCTCGTCCGGGCCGCCCGTGCCTTCCTCATCACCGTACCGATCACGGGGAGCAGATCCACGATCAACTCCCGGAGACGGCTGCGGGGCAACACCATCAACAGGAGGCAGATGATGGCTGCCGAAAGAGCCAGGGCGCCGGAGGGACCGGAGCGGACGAACAGGTTCGACAGGGTTGGCATGGTCGCGTTCAGGCTCTCGTAGAAGCTGCGAAACTCCGAAATGGCGTAGGCGTAGACAGGCAGGAACAGGGCCGCCATCACCAGAACGAAGCAGGGATAGACCAGGGCGGTGCGCAGCCTCGCCGTCAGGAGCGCCATGGAGCGGTAGTAGTCCTCCAGTTGCCTTACGATCCCCGTCAGGTCTCCGCCCTTTTCTCCGGCGCGGATCATGGAGAGATAGAGCCGTGGAACGCCAGCCACGCGGCTTAGAGCTACCGAAAGCGACTCGCCCGAGTCGAGGCCGGCGGCCGTCTCGTCGCAGAGATGACGCAGTCGCCTGTCGCTGCTCTCTCTCCCGGCGACCCGGAGACCCTCCGCCAGGGGAAGGTCGCTCTCCACCAGAGCCGTGAGATGCTCGTTGAAACGGCTCAGCGCCTCGGAACCGATAGACCTGCTTTCCATCAGACCAGCTCCCGGATGGCCATCTCGGCCATGTCGTTGAAGGCCAGGAACATGCTGCCGGCGAGCAGCGCCGTGACCAGGCCGAACGCCAGGGCCAGAACTGGCTCCAGACTGCGCCGGAACCGCTCCAGCCGCTCCGTGGAACGTACCTGAACCTGCAGGCCCACTCGCGACAGCCGCTCCGGCATGCCCGCCGTTCCTTCCGCCAGGGCGATGCGCCAGGCGTCGGCGCCGGAGATCAACCCGCGGGTCTCCATGGCACTGGACAGACTCTCTCCGGCGGCAACGGCATCTGCAGCTTTCAGGGCCTGGTCCCGCGAATCATCACTCTCCAGCACCGCCCGGGCTGTCCGGATAGCTTCCGGCGCTCCGACGCCTCCCTTGAGGAGAGAAGACAGAGTGAGCAGAAATTGTCCCGTCTTGTGGTCCCCGAGGGATGCCCCCACCACGGGAAGGCGGGCGATGAGCGCTGACAGGGCTCGCTTGACGATTCGACGCATTCGCTTCGAGACCAGGCAGCCAGCCAGGACCAGGGCCGACAGTCCCAGACCGACCTGGACGGAACCAGCCAGGAAGATAAGCAGCCCCGAGATCGCCGAGAGGAAGTCCGTCGCCGCCGATCCATCGGGACCCAGTATGGCCCGGCGAATCGACAGCATTTGCGGTATCACGAAGGCTGTTGCGGCCCCAAAGAAACCCGTCACGATCAGGGCGATGGTGCCGTAGAGGACCGAGACGTGAAGGGGGCGCAAGACGCCTCTGGATCGGTGGGAGGACTCCTGAAGCTGGCTCAGGGCTCCCGCCATGTCCTCCGATTCCTCCGCTGCGGCAACCACGGCAACCTCACTCTGGGTGAAGAGCTGGTCCTCCTTCTGCATCGACAGCGACAGGGGAGTTCCTGCCTGCATCCGGCGGCCGATTCTCTGGTAGGCGTTCGGCTGCTCCGAGCCGTCGCCCAGGAGGTTCAACTCCTTGCTCAGAGAGAGATCGAGCCTATTCAGCATCGTGATGTAGCGGTAGAAGAAAGGGTGGTCCATGGTTGCATTATGTCAGACCGGCTTCAGGGGCCGCTGTTCCCCAGGACACGGCAGGCCTCTCCTCGGCTTGTCTCACCGGCTCCGATTCTCTGTTCGGCGCAGTCTTTCAGTGTCGCAGTTCGGCGGTCGCCCAGCTGCCGGGCCAGCTCCCTCGAGCTGAGGCCCTGCCGAAGGGCCTGGGAGGTGTCGGCATCGACGGGTAGCAGCTCTGCCAGGGGGAGCCTTCCGTCGAAGCCAGTCTGTCTGCAGGCATCACATCCGGCGGGCTCCCATTCCCTGTCGCTCACTTGCCGGCGGCAAGAGGGGCAGAGGCGGCGAACCAGCCTCAGAACCAGGACGGCTGCCACGGCGGAGGCAGCCATGAAGGGCTCCACGCCGAGGGAAACCAGCCTCAGAAAGGCATCGGGGCCGTCGGCGGCGTGAACGCTGGTCAGTACCAGGTGACCTGTCAGGCCAGCTTCCACGGAGATACCAGCGGTCTCGGAGTCTCGGATTTCGCCGAGCAGCAGGACCTCCGGATCCTGTCGCAGCAAGGAACGGAGAGCCCTGGCGTAGGTGAGGTCCTGGGCCGTGTTGACTGCCGTCTGATGGACACCTGGCAACTCGCGCTCCACCGGGTCTTCCACGGAGACAAGATTGGCGAACTGGCCTCTCTGCTTCAGCAGATAGGCGAGACAGGCGTAGAGAGTGGTGGTCTTGCCCGACCCCGCAGGCCCCGCCACGAGCAACAGTCCCTGTGGGCGGGAGAGGCTCTGTTCGATCCCCGAAACGATGGCCTCCGGAAGTCCGAGCCCCCCCAGCTCCAGCTCCGACAGGCTCCTGCGGAACAGGCGGCAGACCGCTCTCTCGCCCCGCACGGTGGGGAAGAAGGAAGCCCGCACATCGTGCTCGACACCGTCCAGGGTGTGTCGCAGATGGCCCTCTTGAGGGACTTCACGCCTGTAGACCACCAGCTTCGACAGGACCTTCAGCCGGGAGATGGCGCGCTCCGCCAGTGTCAGGGAGACGCCTTCAACGTCCTCGAACACGCCGTCGACCCGGAACCGGATTCGATATCCTTGAGGCGCGGGCTCCAGGTACGCATCGGTGGCGTCACGGGTCACGGCCTCATTCAGCATAGCCGCCACGAAGTCCGGCACGTTTCGCTCGTCCGGATCCGCCGAGGCTGCCGCCACTTGCTCCATCAGTCTGGTCATCTCACTCATTCTAGCGCCCCAGGGCGGTCGGGTCACAGATCCCCGTGAAACCTCCCGGAGGGTCTGTCTGTACTTCCGCTCCTGTGACGGCGATGCTATGATCGGCGGCGACAGTGGAGCGTCCCAATGGCAGATGACAGCATGTTCCTCGATGAGAGCGACCGCTACTCGCGGCTTCGGCTCATCAGCTGGTGGGAGCAGGAGAAGATAGCAGGCGCCCGGATCATGGTTGCCGGGGCCGGCGCCTTGGGCAACGAAGTGCTGAAGAACCTGGCTCTTCTCGGAGTGGGCCGCGTGTTCCTCCTGGATTTCGACGACGTGGAGAACTCCAATCTCTCTCGATCCGTCCTGTTCCGGGTTGACGACGAGGGCCAGCCCAAGGCGGACTGCGCCGCCCGAGGATTGCGGGATATCAACGGAGAGATTCGCGTCGAGGCTCGGAAGGCGAATGTCATGACCGATATCGGCCTCGGCATCTTCCGGGAAATGAACCTGGTGATCGGCTGTCTCGACAACCGGGAGGCCCGTCTCTGGCTGAACCGAAGCTGCTGGAAGGTCAACGTGCCCTGGGTGGACGGAGGAATCCAGGAGATCGCTGGCGTGGTGAAGGTCTTCATGCCCCCCGGCGGTTCCTGCTACGAGTGCACCATGACGGAGGCGGACTACCGTCTCATCAATCTCCGCTACTCCTGCCCGCTCCTCCGGAGGGAGGACCTGCTTCAGGGCAAGGTGCCCACGGCGCCGACCATCGCGTCGGTCATCGCCGGATTGCAGACCCAGGAGGCGTTGAAGCTGCTTCACGGGATGGATGACTTCGCTGGCAAGGGGATGGTCTTCAGCGGCATGGGCAACAACTTCTACACCACCGCTTTCCCCAGGAAGGAAGATTGCCTCTCCCACGAGACCTATCCCGATGTTCAGGGCTTGCCCCTCTCGGCGAAGGATACTAGCGCGGAGAGCCTCTTCGAGGCTGCGGCTCCCCACTTCAAAACCGAGAGTTCCGCTCCCATCAAGCTGGTCCTGGACCGGGATCTCCTGCTCCACCTCAGCTGCCAGGCATGCGACCTGCATCGCCAGATCAACCGGCCGTTGATGACGGTGAGTCAGAAGGAAGGGGTCTGCACCGGCTGCGGCGAAGACATGATCACCAGCATCACCAATGAGATCCGGCAGGACTCCGAGACGGCGAAGTTGACCCTGGCAGAGGCGGGAATCCCCCCGTACGATATCCTACGAGTAACCCGAGGGGACGAATCGTGCTTCTTCTGTCTTGAAGAAGATCGAGCGACAGCCCTCGGGGAAGTCTTATGATGCGATACTGCAGACGCCCACCGGTAGCTGCCCGATATGCAGCAAGGAGGAACCCCTGATGGATGATAAGGGCGAGAAGCTCGGCATCCGCGTTACATTTCTGGATCAGACAGGCGCCAAGAGTGTTCAGGCCGTCATCGCCGAGAAGGTGCGGGTCAAGAAGATCATTCCCAACATCATCACGAAGATGAAGCTGCCCGTGACCAGCCCCGACGGGACGCCGATGAGCTACAGTCTCGACCACAAGGAAGGCGGAAAGCGTCTTCTGGAAGATCAGACCCTCACCGATGCGGGGGTCAAAGATGGGGATCACCTGATCGTCTATCCCGAGATCGTGGCCGGTGCCACGAAGCAGGGCTGAGGAGCGGCTGCAGGCCAGCAGGGATGTACGAGTCACCCAGGGACCGACGGTTGCGCTCCGATTTCAGGGCCATCACTCGGATCAAATCCCAGAGTTCCATCGTCGACTTCGAGGGCTTCGATAGTCCACCTCAGCGGTACCTGTTGACCTTTCGAGGCCGAGGCCTCATGCAGCCTCCCAACACGGATGATGTGGTCTACTCCGACTTTCATCAATGTGAGATTCGCCTGTCCAGCAGCTATCCCAGGAACAAGCCGGACCTGAAATGGAAGACGCCTATCTTTCATCCCAACATCTCCGCCCTCGGCCAGGTGTGCCTGGGTGGGTACTCCACCAACTGGGTTCCCAGCCTCAATCTGGACGAGCTCTGCGAGATGCTCTGGGACATGATCCGCTACGCCAACTACGACGTGAAGAGTCCTTACAACTACAAGGCAGCCCGATGGGTCGAGCGTCAGAGGATCTACGAGTTCCCCTGCGACGGAAGGACCCTGAAGGACAAGCTGGCGAGTGGACTCGTCAGCGCCGATGACCCGATCCCGGAATTGACCCCGACTCCACCCACGGAGCCGGAAATCATGTTCCTCGATTCCGACACCCGATCTGAGGAAGATGACGAGCCAGAGCTCTTTGTCATCAGCGACGATCGCTGAACCGGGGGCCATGTCCCTGCAGGCCACTGAGATGCAAACCCTCAAGCCAGAGGAGAGAATCCTTCCTACGAAGGATCCTGCCCTGAAGATCAAGGCCGTCAACAAGGCCAACGACGATGACCTGCCCATCTTCATTCACGAGAAGGTGCTCAAGGAGATCATCGCCTACTCCAGGACCGACAAGGACCGGGAGCTGGGCGGTGTCCTGGTCGGCGGCTTCTACGTCGACAGCGGTCAGGAGTTCATCGAGATCGAGAGCTATCTGGAGGCCAGCAAGGGAGTCGGCCAGACCGCGTCGTTCACCTTCACCCACGATGCCTGGTCAGATATCCACGAGCGCCTCAAGGACGACACCAAGGTTCTGGTGGGGTGGCACCATACTCATCCGACCTTCGGCTGCTTTCTGTCGAGCCACGATCGGTTCATTCACGACAACTTCTTCAACCTTCACTGGCAGGTCGCCCTCGTCGTAGATCCCTGCAGGAATACCCTGGCCTTCTTCCAGTGGAGGGGGACTGACGTGGTGGACTGCGGCTTTCACCTGATCGTGAAGTGAAGTTGCCAGAACAGGCCCCCCGGAAACCGGTGGCCATGAACGCCACTCCGGTCACATGAAGCTGCTGCTGCTGAGCAACTCACGGATGCCAGGGATGGCGTTCCTGGCCCATGCCCTGGAGCCAATCACGGAGGTTCTGACGGGACTCGACTCCCTTCTTTTCGTACCCCACGCCCTGGCAGACCATGCCGGCTATGCCAGCACCGTCCGGGAGGCCATGAGCGCGGCCGGCGTCCGGGTCGAGTCCCTCCATGAAGCCAGAGATCCTGTCGAAGCGGTTCGCGCGGCCCGGTCCCTCTTCATCGGCGGCGGAAACACATTCCGGCTGCTGACCGAACTCTACGGGATGGATCTGGTCTCCTTGATTCACCAGCGTGTCCGGGGAGGGGTGCCTTACATCGGCTCCAGCGCCGGAACCAATGTGGCCTGCGTGACGATCCAGACGACCAATGACATGCCCATCGTCGAGCCTCCGAGTTTCAATGCCCTCGGCCTGGTGCCCTTCAACATCAATCCTCACTATCTCGATCCGAATCCCGATTCCAGCCATCAGGGTGAGACCCGGGAGCAGCGGATCCGGGAGTTTCACGAGATGAACGATCGACCGGGGGCCGGAATCCGGGAGGGTTCCTGGCTGCGGATCGACAGCACCAGGGTGCTTCTGGGAGGCCTGGCCGGAGCGCGTCTCTTCCGGAAGGATCAGGAGCCGACGGAACATCGACCCGGCGAGGAGCTGGACCTGCTTGACCTACCGAGTCTCCACGATTCTCCATGAGTCAATAGGTATCCCAGAGACTCGATTCAGGCGAGTATGATGTTTCCCTGATTGATGGCATGAGTGGCGCTGGTTCAAATCTGGAGATACTCGCCTACGAGCAGAGCGAGCTGGGTCCTGTCTGCTTGCGCAGGCGGGAGCTACTGGCGGAGCCGGGGACGGTGGTGGTGGAGATCACGCTGAACTCGGAGCTGCTCATGAGCAGTAGGAACACGGCATCGGAGCGGGCCCTGTCGAGCCGTGCTCTGGCCATCCACTCCGGGCGGGAGCTACGCGTTCTGGTGGGAGGCCTGGGACTGGGCTACACAGCCCGGGAACTCCTGAGTGACACACGGGTGCGCCAGGTCCGGGTCGTGGAGTTCTTGCCCCAGGTCATGAGCTGGTACGAGCAGAACCTGATTCCGCTGGCTCCGGAGCTTAAGGCGGACGGACGGGTCGAGGCTCTGGGGGGGGACGTCTACGGCATGATGTGGCAGGAGCCGTCGGAGCTATTCGATTTGATCCTCATCGACGTGGATCACTCGCCGGAGGAGCGGCTCGGCGAGAGTAACTCGCGGTTCTACACGCCGGAAGGACTGGAGCGTGCCGCCCGTCATCTGTCACTCGGCGGGGTCCTGGCGGTCTGGTCCTACGCCGAGAGTTCCCCATTCGCCGATGCCTTGCGGGACCGGTTCTCGCAGGTCCAGGTCGAGTCCGTCGACCTGGATGAACCGGACGAAGAGGACGCGCCGCGAGACTGGCTTTTCCTGGCCCAGCTGTGATGTCTCAGTTCCGCCACTCGTCGATCAGATTTGCGATGAGGCCGGTCCAGCCCGTCTGATGGGAGGCCCCCAGCCCCTCGCCTGAGTCGCCGTCGAAGTACTCGTAGAACAAGAGGTAGTCCTTCCAGTGGGGATCTTCCTGGAACTTCCGCCGTCTGCCGTGGGCTGGCCTCCGTCCGTCCTCGTCGACGGTGAAGAGGGAGATGAGCCGATCCGCCAGACTTCGGGCCATCCGGTCGAGAGTGATGGGTGACCCGTCGTCACAGGTGACGCGCAGATCGCCTCCGTGGGCCTTGCCCAGTTTGCGGAGGGACTCGATGAGCAGAAAAGTGGTTGGGAACCAGATCGGTCCTCGCCAGTTGGAGTTGCCCCCCTTGAGGCGCGAACGGGCTTCACCGGGCTCGTACTGGATCGTCTTTCCGCCGAAGTGGACCGGGTTGTCGTCATGGTGCCTCGAGAGGCTCCGAAGACCGAACTGAGACCGGAACTCATCGGGGTTCCAGACTCGTTCCAGTATCCGGCGCAGCTGATCCACATTGGCCACGGCCAGAATATGCACCCGTTCTCCGTCTCTCTCGACTGTCTCGATGCACCGCTGGACCAGGTCCTGACGGTTCCGGAGAAACCACTCCACGTCATTGCCGAAGTCCCGGAAGGGCGCCATCCAGCGCTCTTCGAGACGCTCCACGGCGTAGAGGGGAATGATCCCTACCAGGGAGCGGACCTGGAAGGCGTGGTAACTGCCATCCCGGTACTTCAGCACGTCGTAGAAGAACCCGTCCTTTTCGGACCAGAGGGAGTGTTCCCGTCCGCCCATGTGTTTCATGGCGGCGCCGACATAGACGTAGTGCTGGAAGAACTTGGTTGCCAGGCCTTCGTAGGCCCGGTTCTCCTCGGCAAGCTCCAGGGCGATCCGCATCAGGTTGAGGCAGAACATACCCATCCAGCCTGTGGAGTCCGACTGCTCCAGGGTGGCTCCGTCGAACTGCCTCTCGCTCCGATCGATGACGGCGATGTTGTCCAGTCCCAGGAAACCGCCCTCGAAGACGTTGTTGCCCTCGCTGTCCAGCCGGTTCACCCACCAGGCGAAGTTGATCAGCAACTTGTGAAAGCACTTCTCCAGAAACTCCCGGTCTCCCTTTCCGGTCCGGACCCGCTCCATGTTGTAGACCCTCCAGACCGCCCAGGCATGGACCGGCGGGTTGAGGTCACTGAACTCCCACTCGTAGGCAGGTATTTGACCGTTGGGATGCTGAAACTGTTCGAAGAGCAGCAGCCAGAGCTGCTCCTTGGCGAAGTCCGCATCGACCAGAGCGAGGGTCACCGTATGGAATGCCAGGTCCCATGCCGCGAACCAGGGATACTCCCATTTGTCGGGCATGGACAGGACCCGCTTGGAGTTCATGTGTCTCCAGTGGCGGTTGCGGATCCACTGCCTCGAGGCCGGAGGAGGCCAGTCAGGGTTATCCCCGTCCATCCATTGAGCCAAGTCCCAGAGATAGATCTGCTTGTTCCAGAGCATTCCCGAAAGGGCTTGCCGCTGGATCCGCTTCTCGTCCTCCGAGGCCCGGGCCGGGTGAATCGCGGCGTAGAACTCGTCGGCCTGCTCCTTGCGCTCCGTCAGCACCCGATCCAGGTTGAGCAGGGGTGTCGGGGGTATCTCGGGAGTCAGTCGAAGCCAGATCCGCGTCGAGCCGCCGGGAGGGACATGCCGGACGTAGTGCAGAGCTGCTTTCGTCCCTCTGCAAGCGGGATTGACAGCGTCCTCGCCATCGACGATCTGCCGGTGAAAGGCGTCCTTCGTGTAACGGGACTTGCTGGAGTTTCCGGGGCCGTGGACCACGGGACCATTGGTCTCGTTGTCCGTGAACAGCGCCTCGGCGCCAGCGTCGGCGAAGAGATATCGTTTCCCCAGGCGGGTGTCATGAGGAATGCCCTGCAGGGGTCCCGTGCCGGAGTCGTCTGCTTCGAGGAAGGGCAGGCCCTCGGCGAGGTTTCCCAGGGAGATGGACGGGGCCGGCTGGTCCTCGCCAGTCCATGACCAGGTGTTGCGGTACCAGAGGTGGGGCAGGAGGTGGATCGTGGCGGCTTCTGGTCCCCGGTTGAAGGCCTCTATCTGGATGCAGATGTCGTCTTCGGTGTACTTGGCGTACTCGAGGAAGACATCAAAGTACCGGTCCTGGTCGAAGATTCCCGTGTCCAGGAGTTCGAACTCCGGGTCCATTCCCGTGCGGCGGCGGCTCTCCTCCTCCAGGAGTTCGTAGGGGTAGGCCGCGTGAGGGTACTTGTAGAGGTACCGCATGTAGCTGTGGGTCGGGGTGTTGTCCAGGTAGAAGTAGTACTCCTTCACGTCCTCTCCGTGGTTGCCCTGGCCGTTGGTGAGCCCGAACATCCGCTCCTTCAGGAACGGGTCTTGGCCATTCCACAGGGCCAGGGAGAAGACGAGGCGCTGGTAGCGATCACAGATTCCGGCGATGCCGTCTTCACCCCACCGGTAAGCCTTGCTGCGCGCCAGATCGTGGGGGAAATAGTTCCAGGCGTCGCCGTCGGCGCTGTAGTCTTCCCGGACGGTTCCCCAGGCACGCTCGGCCACGTAGGGCCCCCAGCGGCGCCAGTGGTCAAGGTTCTCCTTCGAGAGGAGGCGGCGATGTTCGACGGAGTCCTGGAGCATGGTCAGAAGTCTCGAGCCCCTCGGAAGCCGTTACACCAGGCGGCGTTGAAGATGTTGTGGCGCTGACGGTGCCAGATTTCCAGGTCTGTCAGGTAGCCGGCGTCGACTGGAGCCACGCGCTGAGACCGCTTCAACTCCAGCGAGGCCCGAGGGCCCTGGGGATTCCGGAATGGGCTGACAGCATAGTAGCCGGGATCGAACCAGTCCGCACACCATTGCCTCACGCCGGCTGCCAGATCTAGATGTCCGTAGGGCGCGGGGAAGCGGGGGAAGCTGCCCACGGGAAGGTTGACGTCCTTGCCGCCTCCCGCCTTCCCGGACCAGTCGACGTTTTGATAGGGGAGGGGAGTAACGTTTCCGCAGGGGTAGCGCCAGCCCTCGCCCCCGCCGCAGGCGAGTTCGAACTCCGCTTCTGTCGGCAGCCGCTTTCCTGCCCATCGACAGTACTCGGCGACGTTGGGCCAGGTAAGGAAGCCCATGGGGCGATCGTCCCAGTCGTCATAGGGGATTTCCCGGACATTGAAGGTGGTGTGTCCTGTCTCCTCGAGGAAACGGCGGAACTGGCGGCGAGTGATGGGAGTTCGATCCATCAGGAACGTGTCGACCCGGACCCGGTGAACGGGGAACTCTCCGTTGCCCTCCCGGGCGTAGGGGCTGCCCATGTCGAACTCCTTGCCCGGAACAGCGATCATCACCGAGCCATCGGCCTCGTTCCGGTACTGTTCAAAGCCTCGGTCGTTCTTGCCGAGAGAAACCAACTCACTTTGGCGGCTGCCGTAGGCCGGCTTCTCCCAGTAGGGCATCTCCGCAAGTGTGGTCGCGTCGCCTGTGGCCCATGGAGAGCCGGCCTGGCTGGCAAGAGCCAGCTCGTAGAAGTATTTCGAACCGGCCCGTAGTCCCTGCATTCGCAGCAGGTGGCTCCCGGTCGTCTCCGGTTCCGTTGACATGCTTCCCAGCTTCAGCGGCGTCTGTCCATAACGGAGGACGAATCGCCGAGGAGCCTCCGTGAAGAAGCGGAAAGTCACCGTCGTCGCTCTGACGATGGTGTCCAGCTCGGAAGACCGGACTGTAGCCGAGTTCCCTGCCGCAGCCGCCTGGAGTATCCGGCCACGGCCATGACGCAGCGCGTCGACGGGGTCACGGCCTGGCCTGGGCTGGTTGAACTTGAGCCACGCCGCGGCCATCATCGTCGAGAGGACCAGTGCCAGGGTCAAGGCTGCGAGCACGGATTTCACCGTGAAGGGTGACAGCTCCTGCTGGACTGGGAAGGAGGCAGTCGTCGACGTCAGCTTCCGCGGCCGGGCCGACGACTGCCGGGCAGATCTGGGCTTGAGGATGGCGTGGGCAGCCGACGGCTCCCGGACCTGACGCAGGGCTTCAAGATACGCCTCAGCGTTGGCGAACCGGTTCTCGGGCTTCTTGTCCAAGGCGCGCTGCAGC
>JAJFLN010000208.1 GCA_021772705.1 Candidatus Cloacimonadota bacterium
TCGCCGGCGCCGCCGGCGATGGCGATGGTCGGCGAACTCGAGGGGATGTTCTCGTCAAAGGTGGCTGTCACCAGGAACGTCTCGGCCGCATAGGCGAGACCCACCTTGTTGTAGGTCAGGGTCACCCCCGGACTGCGAGTATCGACGGTGAACACCCGATTCGAAGGCTGGGTGGTGAGAGCGTTGTCTGATCCATCCACAGCCGACAGGGTGATGGTGAAGCTGCCGTCATCGGCTTCACTGCCGGCCACGGTCCGGGTGTAGGTGAACACGGTCTGGTTCAGAGAACCTGTCATGGCTGTGGCCGTGACATCGTTGGCCGTGCTCCCGCCCCCTCCTGCGATGGCGATCGTGGGCGACGAGGGCAAGTTGTCCGTGAAGGTGGCCGTCACCAGGAAAGTCTCGGCGCCGTAAGCCAGCGTGGACTTGCTGTACACCAGGGTCGCCGTCGGCGCCTGGGTATCGATCGAGAATGTGTTGTTGCCAGGCTGAACCGCCAGGGCATTTCCGGCATCATCGGAACCAGCAAGAGTGATCGTGAAGCCGCCGTCGTCGACGACACCGCCCACCACACTCCGGGTGTAGGTGAAGACGGTCTGCCCCAGAGAGCCAGTCATGGCAACGGCTGGGCTGACGTCGTTCGAGGCGCTGCCACCGCCACCGGCGATCTGGATCGTGGGCGACGTGCCGGTGATGATGTCATCGAAGGTGGCTGTCACCAGGAACGTCTCAGCCTTGTAGGCTCGGCTCGACTTGCTGTAGGTCAGGGTCGCTGTCGGCGCCACGGTGTCGACGGTGAAGGTGTTGTTCGACGCCTGGGCAGCAAGCGCGTTCCCCGCCTCGTCGCTGGCTGCCAGAGTGATCGTGAACGTCCCCTCGTCCACGCCGCCTCCCGTCACGGTCCGGGTGTAGGTGAACACGTTCTGCCCCAGAGAGCCGGACATGGCCGTCGTCGTCACATCGTTGGAGGTGTCTCCGCCGCCTCCGGCGATGGTGATCGTCGGAGACGACGGGGTGATGTCCTCGCTAAACGTGGCCGTGACGGTGAAGGACTCCTGGTTGTAGATCCGATTGGAGTTGCTGTAGGTCAGGGTCACCGTCGGAATCGAGGTGTCCACCGTGAATGTGTTTCCCGAGGGCTGGAGCGTGGTCTCCGATGCGGCGTTGGCGCCACCGAGAATGATGAAGAAGAGACCGTCGTCCACGGCGCTCCCCGCAACGGTCCGGGTGTAAGTCCAGGTCTGCATGTCCGCACCCTGGACCATGTTCGTGACCGAGACGTCATTGGACGAGTCGGCGGCGCCACCGACGATCTGTATCGTCGCCGTCGGCGTGATGTTCTGATCAAACGTGGCCGTGACCAGGAAGGTCTCGGCTGCGTAGACCTTTCCAGACTTGCTGTAGGTCAGGGACGAGACGGGCTGTGCCGCGAATCCGGTTCCGGTGGCCAGGACGAAGGCCATGAGGATCAACGTAGCCAGGCTTCTCTGATGTTGGTTCATCTGGGGGCATCTCCTGCTAACGATTGCGCACTCCTGGACAGGCGAGTCGGGGAAATAAAAGTGCCCCGGTCGAGATACTCGACCGGACGGTTCCCCCATCCTGAGGTGCGCCTTTCTACATTCGCTCCATTCAGCCGTCGGTTCCGAAGGGCCCGGGCCGGAGTCGCTCCAGATCGAACGGGCGGCCACTTAGCCTTTGCTGAACTAGAATCACGGTGATCTTGCTTGAATCTCAAACTTTAAGAACCTGACACGACTAGGGACTGTTCTCCTCGGTAGGGACATTCTTACCGAGGTCTTTTTACCCCGGAACGCGAAGCGCCTGTCCCGACAGGTTGTCCCTGGGACTTCGTGTCTGAAGCCGTGGTGGTTGATCTTCCCCGGTTCGCTCCCCGGCTGGGTCGGCCAGCTTGGCCGCCCGGGCCGGCGCTTGCAGACAGATCATGCAAAACCGCAGCCACTCCTGTACTCAATCACTCAGGACTCGGAGAACGGGGAAACCATTTGGCCTGCTCGTCGGCCGCGACCATTCGCTGACCGGGACCTGCACTTCTTCGCCAGCTCGCCTCGATCAGACCGGCCTGGCAGCGATTTGCCATGGGGCTGACAGGCTCATTCCTCTACACTTCGAACCGTGAGTGTCTCCATTCCCGGATATCGATTGATCCAGGAGATTGCCTCGGGGGCTTCGGCCACGGTCTATCGAGCCGAGCAGCTGGATCTGGGGCGAATCGTGGCGCTGAAGCTGCTGGCTCCGGGACTCTTCGACGCCGAGGAGACTCGAGCCCGGTTCGTCAGGGAGGCCAAACTGCAGGGCCGCCTTCAGCATCCCAACATCCTGCCCGTCTTCGACGCCGGCTTCGCCGACGGTAGACCCTACTTGATCATGGAACTGATTGACGGCGGCAGCCTCCGGGATCTTCTTCTGTCCCGGGGATGCCTGGAGCTCCTCGAAGCACTGCGCATCATGCGAGATACAGCAGCGGGTCTCGCCTGTGCCCACGATTCGGGAGTGATCCATCGGGACCTGAAACCGGAGAACGTTCTCATCGGCTCAGGCGGCACCTGCAGGGTTGCCGACTTCGGCCTTGCCAAGAGCCCGGCCCTGACCGTCGTCGATGACGAGGTGATTCTGGGTATTGTCGGGTTCACGCTCTACCCCCTGCGTCTCAACCTGCTCGTCTACGCCCTGCCGGCCCGTACCCGGCAGTGGGAGTTACGCCGGCGTATGGTCACGGAACTGGCGGATCTGAAGGACATGGTCATGACGCCCGTTGGGGACAACCTCCTGATACTGGCGGCGGATCGCTCCATCGCCATCGCGGCCTTGAGAATCCCACTGAGCAGCCTGCGAAGCCGCCGGTGAACCGATGCTGGATGTTAGGCTGAACACTCGGAAGAGGCCCTGGGGAGGCAACTGTAAATGACCGCCATTCCGGGATACGGCATTCTCGACAAGCTCGGAGAAGGAGGGGCCGGCACGGTCTACAAGGCCGTTCAGGAAGAGCTCTCCCGTGTGGTGGCGATCAAGGTGCTGACCCCCGGTCACTTCGCCGCGGAGGAAGGGGCCGCCCGTTTCCACCGGGAAGCAACGACACAGGCCAGCCTCTCCCACCCCTCCTTGCTCAAGGTCTACGACGCCGGCGAGTCAGGCGGAAGCCACTACCTGGTGATGGAGTACGTCGAGGGAGGCAACCTGCGTCAGGTATTTCAGAAGGAGGGGGTTCTTCCCCTGGAGCGTGCTGTCCGGTATGCAGTCCAGATCGCTGCCGGGCTGGCGGAGGCCCACGGTGTGAACATCGTCCATCGTGACCTCAAGCCCGAGAACGTGCTCCTCACGACGGATGACAGGATCAAGCTTGCCGACTTCGGGCTGGCCAAGCAGGTGGACGATCCCTCACAGCTCACGGCGGTCAACACCGTGATGGGCACACCGGGTTACATCGCTCCTGAAGTGCTGCTGGGGAAGCCCTACGAACCGGGCGCGGACCTCTATGCCCTGGGAGTCATGCTCTATGAGATGATCGCCGGCGAGAGGCCTTTCACCTCCCAGTACCTGACCGACTTGCTGAAGCAGCAGATTCACAGCGACCCGGCTCCTCTCTCCCACCACCGCTCCGGCCTGCCCCCGGCCCTGGAGAGACTGGTCGGACAGTGCATCAGCCGGCATCCCGACGAGCGGCCCGACAGCGCAGCCTTGCTGGAGCGACGCCTGCGGATGCTGAAGGTCCGAGGCCAGCCGCTCCTGGCGGGCACCGAATCGGGGGCAATGCAGATCGACTTCGCCACCGACTCGCCGGAGCCCTCCGGAAGCTCTCTCCCTGTCCCGGGGGGCCGGCAGGATTCCCCGAAGCAGCAGGCAAGGAAACCGTCAGGAAGGGTCCCTGTCTCCTCTGGCGGAAGCCACGCCCGGCCATCGGCTCCCGTGAAACAGGCGGGCAATGGGGGGCGCCTGCTGGCCGGGCTGGTCCTTCTGTGCGGACTGGCCCTCTCGGCGATCCTCCTCCGAACCTGGCGTGGTGGAGGCGGGTCCGAGATTGGCCATACCCTGCCGGCCACTCCTCCCGCGGCTGTCGTGGTCTCTCCCAGGGAGAGAGTCGCCATCCGGAGGATCACGGTCTCGGGCAAGGAGGCCAGGATCTGGCTGGACGGAGGAGCCCTGAAGGGCACCGAGGTGGCATTCTGGCCCCGAGGAACATCATCCCGGTCCATCCGGAGTGTCCCGGAGGGATCCCTGGACGTCCTGCTCCGTGGCCTGGTTCCGGTCCAGGAGTACGAGGGTGAGCTGAGAACGAAAGTGGGAATCGCGGGGTTCCATTTTCGAACCTCCCGGTTTCATGTGGAGGGCAACGTGACCATCGTGGCCACTTCGGATTCGAAGATCATGCGAATCGCCGCTGCCGCCGCTGGCGACGAAATCAGGCTGCTATGGGCCAGGACCCGAGGTCCAAACACGTTCGATGTGGCTCTGACCCGGAGCGATGATGGGGGCCAAACCTGGGGAGACCCGACTCCTCTGAGTGAGCCGGCAAAGGGGGAGTCCTACCCATTCATTCAGACCCGCAGCGGCGTCTGGGTCGCCTCGGCGCCCACGGAGTTCGAGGGCAACCTGGCCTGGCAGCTGCTCCGCCGGACAGGGCCGGACGGGAGGTGGAGTCCCCTTGCCCGGTTCAGCAGCGACGACAACGATCGGCAGACCTTCATGATCCTCGACGACGGACGTCTGATGCTCGCCTCCGGCTCATCCCGGATGATCACCTGGATGCCGCTGCAGATGGACCCCGGGGCAATGCCCGCCGATCTGCCACCGGGAGAGGCCAGTCTAGGCAAGCTGCAGATCGTCAGGGCGCCGGGTGACAGATACCTGGCCGTGGGACAGGTGGTGACGAAGTACAACTCCCGGACACAGCCCGTCTTCTGGACCTCACTGCCTGCCCGGGCCGCCGAGGCCGGAAGGGCCGTCACCAGCCCGCTGGTCCAGTTCGAGGCCGCGGGAGATGACGTCGCCGAACTGGGCCTTGCCGCCACGAGTGAACGAGCCGTGCTGGTCTGTCAGGTCAAGGACGGACCTCCTCTCTGCTTCACCGCAACCGGCTCCGGCGACTTGATCCGAGGCCAGTCCCCTCCCCTGCCTCAGGCCTTCACGGGTCACACTCCCGTACTGGCCGTTGATGGTCAGGACGTGCTCCTGGCAGTCAACAGCTACCGTGTCTGGCCGCCGAGACAGGAGATCATGATCTTTCGCCTGCCCTCCGATTCCGACAGCTGGAACCTGGAGATGCGGCTTCGAACCACCCTGGCGGATATCAAGGACATGGAGTTGCTGCCTCTACCGGACCGGCTCATCGTACTGGCCGCCGACAGGTCCCTGGGTGTGGGCGCCGTCACGCTGCTCCGAAGAGATGGAGTCTTCGGATCTCGGCCATGACTCCACCGGCAACAGCGGCAAGGCACGTTGCCTCCGGACCCGGTTGGCCGGCGGCGGCTATCTGATGGGTGGCAAGGTCGGAACTCCCGTCACCATTCCAGGCTATCGCCTTCTGGAACTCATCGCCTCTGGATCCTCCGGAGCCGTCTGGAAGGCCATGCAGGAGGATCTGTCACGACCGGTGGCCGTGAAGGTCCTGGCGCCGGGTCTCTTCGACGCCAGCGAGACCCGGGCCAGGTTTCTGAGAGAAGCCAAGCTGCAGGCCTCCCTGTCTCACCCAGCGCTGCTCCGGATCTTCGATGCCGGATTCTCCGGTAACCACCCATACCTGGTGATGGAGTACGTCGATGGCGGCACGTTGCGGGACGTGATTCGAGACCAGGCGCCCCTGGACGTCTCCAGGGCCATCCGTCTGGGCGCCGATGCAGCCTCGGCTCTGGCTCATGCCCATCAGGCCGCCATCATTCACCGAGACCTGAAACCGGAGAATATCCTCACCACCCGGGACGGGGCGATCAAGATCGCCGACTTCGGCCTCGCCAAGTCCCTGATGCATCACGGCACGTTGAAGACCGAGGCCGACAGAATCATGGGGACTCCTGGCTACATCGCCCCCGAGATCCTTCTGGGTCAGGAGGCCGGGACTGCCTCTGACATCTACTCCATCGGCGTCATTCTTCACGAACTCCTGACGGGCCTGAACCCATTCGCCTCCCGGGACGTGGCCTCCACTCTCCAGGCACAGCTTCGCCGGGTACCTGCCACCCTGGGGAGTCAGAACAGCGCCGTCCCGCGGGATCTGGACGATCTGGTCCGGTTCTGCCTGGACCGTTCGCCGGAGCAGCGGCCCGGATCAGCCTCCGAGCTGGCAAGCCGTCTCGCGGCGATGGAGTCGCAGCGATCGTCGCCTGCCTCGGATCCGGCGGCCCTGCCAGAGATGACTGTCGTCCCGGAGGCAGCCATCCAGACTCTGGCCGGAAGAAGACCCGCCACCAGGCTGCCGGCTCGGCCGTCACTGCCCACCGTGGCAGCCAGAAAGTCGGCACCGGGAGTTGCCCGATCCCGTCTGCCTGTAGGGGCGTTTCTGGGAGCCGGCCTTGTCCTGGCTCTTGCTGTTCTGGGCGCCATGGCAACGCTACTGCCAGAGGCGCCTCGTTCCAGCGAGTCTCCCGCGACCTCACAGCCACCGGGTGAACCGGGGACCGAGTTGATGGCATCCTCGGATCAGCCGACAGTCCCCTTTCCCCGGGTGGTCCGACTGGCAACCGGAGACAGGGAGGTTCATCTCTACCTGGCCGGGTCGGCACCTCGTCGTTCTCTGCTCCAGTACAACGAAGAGGGAACGCCCCAGGTACGACAGGTGACCTTCGAGGCTGGCGGTACCCACCGAATGCTGAGGGGATTGTTACCGGGTCGGAGCTATCAGCTGACTCTGACTTCGGAGGGAGTCCAGGTCTCTCATCGGTTCAGGACCCGGAGCTCGTACCTCGACGGGACCCAGGTCCGGCTCGTGTCCGGCGACCGGCGCCTCCTGAAGCTCGAGGCCACAGTCCGAGAAGATCGGATCGGTGTCATCTGGATTCGCAAGACCTCCGGAGGTGTGGAGGACCTGGCATGCATGGAGAGCCTCGATGGCGGTGTGACCTGGTCCGAGGCCGGTCGGGTTCCAGTCGAGTTGAGTGGGGCCGGTCGGCCCGCAATCGGCTCCACCGACGACTCGCTCATCATGCCATCCAGGGCGTCACGGAGGGCAAGAAGTACCTGAGGGTCCTGAGCCGTCGATGGGGCTTCACTGAGTGGACCGTTCTGGGCGAGACTCCCGTCCGAGGCGAGACCAGCCCTCAGATCGTTCGACTTCCCGGGGATCGGCTAGCCCTGGCGCTGGCAGTAGACGAGACCCTGTCCTGGCTGCCTCTGGACCCGGCCCGACTCACCTTGCCCGATTCCCTTCATGGACGCTCGGGCTGGATCCGGCATCTGCTCGGTCTCTGCTGGAACGGGCAGCAGGGGCTGCTCTTCGGAGTCTCGTCCAAGCGTGCCGATGACCGTGTGGGCAAGGTCCTCTGGTCTCGCCAGACCGAGGGCGGGGGGACCGCCTCTGGAAGGTGGACACCGCCGAAGCGGCTCACGGGGCCCGACGAGAGCGTCAGCAGCCTGGCCGTTGCCGCCACGTCGTCACGCATCTGGATCACGGGAGAGACCTCACTCAAGCTCTTCACCCTCACCAGTACGGACGGGAAGACATTCCAGCGGCCTCCGTCTCTGATGCTGCCGTCGGGTCTGACACCCCAGGCTCCGGAGCTGGTTCTGCTCGACGACCAGGCCTACCTCGTGACCTACACCTTCAACATCATTGAAAAGCGGTGGGGGCTGTTCTTCATTCCCTGGTCCGAGAAGCAGGCCAAGTGGATGATGGACCAGAGACGGCTCATTTCGGCGGACATTCCGGATCTGAAGGAGATGCGAGTCCTGGTCTACCCTGATCGGCTCCTGGTATTGCTGGGTGATGCCTTCCTGGGCATCAACGCCATCACCGTCGAGAGGAGGGGCCGCAAGTTGACCGGCCGTGTGGCCAGATGAACCACAGGAAATCACCGACTGGAACAAGAACCGGCTCCGGGGGTCAGAGGAGTCTGGAAGCGACGATAACTGGAGCGGAGGGGCGAACGATGAAGAGCTGGAAAGTGTCCGTACTGATCTTGATGGCCGTCTTGCTCGTGGCCACACAGAGTCCCTGCGCCGCCGAGACGGGAGTGAAGGTCAAACCGGGCCTGAGTCACTCGGAGCCGGCTCGGTCCGGCCCGGACAGGGTCCCACCCATATCGGAAGGCGAGGAGGCAGAGGACCTGGTGCCACCCGCCAGAGTTCCCAGGATTGATGTGGCGTTCTGCATCGACACCACAGGCAGCATGCAGCCCTACATCGATGCGGTGAAGAAGAAGGTCTGGGACATCGCCAACGGCATCCTGGAAGGCAAGCCTCGACCCCGTGTGCGAATGGCTGTGGTGGCCTATCGGGACCGCAAGGACGACTACCTGATCAAGGCCGAGCCGATGACGGAGGACATCGACAGGATTCACACCTTCCTGATGGAGCTCAACGCCGATGGCGGCGGAGACACGCCGGAGCATGTCACGGCCGGGCTCCGGGAGTGCGTCGACAATCTCCGCTGGACCGACGAGAAGAAGGTGCTGCGGCTGGTCTATCTCATTGGTGATGCGCCGGCCCAGACCGGCTACGACGACGGAGCCTATCAGCCCGTGGCGGAGAAGGCCGCCGAGAAGGGGATCAACATCCACACCATCGCCTGCGCCGGTGGGGCAGAGGTGCCCCAGTGGAAGGAGATCGCTCGTCTGTCAGACGGCCAGTTCCACCAGATGCCCAGAGCCCACATGGCGAGCATCAGGAAGCGTCACCCAAAGGCCAGCACCATGTACAGGACGATGGCAGCGCCAGGTTCGTCCGTCGAGGCCAGCTTCGGCGACTCACCAGAGGACATGGACGCCGACGGCGCTCCGGCATCCCGGAAGGCAGCAGAAGCCGAGATGGCCGACGAACTGGGAGGCAAGATTCTCGACAGCATCAAGAAGGAAGCCGAGCGCCGGGGGGTGGCGTCGTACTGAGAGGCCTGCGGCCCTACAGCGTGACCTTCTGCCCCGTTCTGGCGCTCTCGTAGCAGGCTTCCACGAGGCACATGGCCTTGTAGCCCTCGGAGGCGGTGAATGCTGACTCTGCCTCGCCCAGGACGGCGCTGACGAAGTGGATGTCTTCGCCCTTGTAGCCCCACTGTTCGTGCTTCGGGAGCTGGAAGAACTCCTGCCAGATCGCGGCCTGCTTGTTACCCGGTGAGTGCATAACCCGGAGCACTTCCTCCGTCACCAAGGCCTCGTGGTTGCCCACGACCTCCATCCGCTCCCAGGGGTAGAACCAGCTGGCATGGCCGGAGGTGGTGACGCTCGCCATTCTTCCGCCGTCGAATCCGAAGGCGATGACGAAGTCGACCTGATCGGGATAACAGTTGGCCGCCGCGAGACAGAAGACCTCCGTCGGGTCACCGATGAGCCACCGGACCATGTCCATGAAGTGGATGGTGTTCTCGTTCAGATAGCCTCCGGTCTTGGTCCGGTCCGTGATCCAGGGACGATTGGTCATCTCTCCCTCGTTCATGCGGATGTTGATCACGTAAGGCGTGAATCCGTCATCGACCTTCTGCCGAACGAACTGATAGGCCGGAGCAAACCTGCGATTGAATCCGAGCTGATAGATCTTTCCGGATCGCTCCACGTGTTCGACTATCGTCTTGGCGTCCTCGAGGGTGAGGGCCATGGGCTTCTCGCTGAAGACATGGACGCCGGCATCCAGGGCGCGGGAAACCGCCTCCTGGTGGGTCCAGTTGGGGCTGGTCACGTAGATTGCGTCGAGGCCCAAGTCGAGAAGCTGCTCCAGACTCTCGAGAGCCCGCGCCCCGCACTGGTGGGCCAGCAGGTCCGCCCTCTCGGAGTCCGGGTCGGCCACGGCGACCACATCGGCCCGGGAGTCCTCTCTGAGACACTCACCGTGTGTTCTGCCCATGTCCCCGGCACCGAGGATTCCGATCCGGGCCGTCATCTCGCGGCCTCCAGCGCCGCTTCCAGCGTCGCCTTGCTCTCGAAGACCTTTCGGAAAGCCGCCACGTAGTGTTCCATCAGCTCCAGGGGCTGTGGGAACAGGGGGTAGCTCTCGGCGCCGATCAGGATGGACTCGTCCAGGAGTTTTCTGGTCTCCGGGAACTGGCTCGGGTCGTAGTCGACTTCACCGTCGTAGTGCCCGGTCCAGGGGACGCCTTTGCCAAAACCATTCCGATTCTGGAACAGGGCCTGAGCCGGAAGAGGCACGGACTGCCAGGTGGCCACCTCGACTCCTTCATAGGCCAGGGCCTGCAACACGACGTCCCGGAACCGGGTCGCTGGGACATCCAGGTCCCAGGCCTTCGGGTCGAGGCGAATTCGATACTTGTGATAGATCGTGGTCCGGTCTTCCGGGACCTGCGGCGGTGTGATTCCCCGGATCTCCGAGAGGTGCCGCGTCAGATACTGCCCGTTCTTGCGGGAGTTCTCGTTGTTCGCTTCCAGGCGCTGGAACTGGCTGTGTGCCAGAGCCGCCGTCATCTCGGTCCCTCGGTACATCCAGCCCATGAGGTATGCGTTGTACTCCCTTGGATCTTCCAGGGGATGGGTCGGGTCCATCTTGGAATCCGTGTCGTCGTGGATACTCTCGCCGAACATGCGGACCATGTTGGCCGTGTGGCGCATCTCGGTGTTGCTGGTGCAGAAGAGGCCTCCTTCACCGGCGGGCAGGTTCTTGCTGCCCTGGAGGCTGAAGCAGCCCATGTCGCCGATGGAGCCGGCCCGCTTGCCCTTGTAGGTGGCGCCGTGTGCCTGGGCGGCATCCTCGATGACCACCAGACCGTGCTTCCTGGCGATCTCCATGATGGGATCCATGTCGCAGGGCATCCCGTGAATATGGACCGGGATGATCGCCTTGGTTCGCTTCGTGATCTTCTCCTCGATCTTGGCGGGATCGATGTCGAAGGTCTCGGGATCGATGTCGACGAAGACCGGAACACCCAGGTTCTGCATGACCGCGAGGGCGCTGGCCAGGAAGGTGAAGGAAGTGGTGATCACCTCATCGCCGGGTCCGATGCCGGCAGCAGCCACGGCGATATGAAGCGCCGCCGTGCCGGAGTTTGTCGCCAGGCAGTAACGGGTGCCGGTGTAATCGGCAAAGTCCTTCTCCAGGGCCTTCACTGCCGGCGCGTAGGGACCGTTGAGAATGCCCCGATCCAGCACCTCCATGACGGCCTGCTTGTCGCTGTCGGCGATCACGGGCCACCGGACGGCAAGCCCCGCCGGTACGACCTTCTCTCCACCTTGAATGGCCAACTTTTCGGACATTTCAGTACTCCTGATTCAGCAGTTTGGGTGTTCCAAAGCCTGCCCACTCTAGGCCACACCAGAAATCGAGTCAAGTCGCCGGGCGGGGTCGGGTGCATGTCGCCCAGGGGGTCCCCTCCTCCGTTCGCCCCACTATGGATGCCCGCATCCAGGACGACTGAATGGCCGAGTTTTCCCGATCCGTTCGTCCTACTATGGATGCCCGCATCCAGGACGACTGAATGGCCGGG
>JAJFLN010000209.1 GCA_021772705.1 Candidatus Cloacimonadota bacterium
GCCGTCCAGAACAGCATGGGGTCGATGACGGCACCGTCAGCGGGTCTGGGAACGTTGAGATAGATCAGGCCGACCTTGGCGGCCCTGGCCGGAGCCAGGAACATCATCAGACCGGCGGGGGAGAATCGCCAGCCCCGAGGAAGGCAAATAGCCACGCGCTCAATGGAGGTGTGGTGCTGTCCGATGATCTCCCCGTAGCCTCCGGTGATGTGCCAGCTGACGGGAAACTGCCGCCGGTGGAAGGCCATGATTTCCCGGCGGGTCCTGCTGAGGGCCCGGAGATAGGCTGCATCGACCTCGGCGATCCGGGCTCGAAGCCGCTGGGGGTCGATCTCCCAGGTGAACGCCGGCTCATCCATGCCGTCCTGGGCCAGGTACTCTCTGAGGGCCGCGTCACGGTAGTTCTTGATGTTGGCGTACTGAACGGTGAGAGCCGGTGCAGCGTGAAGCATGGCCTCCAGGGGGTTCGGGAGGGCGAGTAGATCCTCGATCTCCCGGGCGGCGTCGGTTCTCCAGGTCTCGATGAGCTTCACGAAGCCCTCCTGATCGCCCCACCCCGGCGGGGTGGTGTCTGCCGCTCGGGCATGGTCAACCGAATGGCCAGAGAACGTTCACCCAGCAGCTCCTCGAATTCGGTGATGAACTCCGAGTTTGGCCGGACCTTGTAGTCCTTCCCTAGCTTGACCACCACCCGATGCCCTCCCACGGGAATGGTCATCTCCACGGGATGCCGGCCCTTGTGATTCAGAAGGATGTTCTTGAGGCGGGTCACGTCTTCCTTGGGCAGCTCGTTTCGAGCCAGGTTCAGGGTGACGGAGGCCTTCCAGTCCCGATCGCTGAAGAGGCTCTCGAGGGGAACGGCACCCTCGGGGTTGAACTTCTTCTCGTTGTTTCGAGTCTGGGTCCGGCCCCAGACAACCAGCACGGCGTCGGCCTTGAGATGGCTCTTCATGGCCTCGAAGCGCTCGGGGAAGAAGGGCAACTCCACGGAGCCCTTGATGTCCTCGAGGGTGATGACGGCCATGTCCTTGCCGCTCGACTTCGCCCGCAGCTTACGGATAGCCTTGACCATTCCGGCCACGGCAAAGGGCGAATCATCCGAGAGCTGGGACAGCTCGGAAGTCAGCACGAGATCGGCGACTCGATCGAGCATGGCCTGGTAGGCCCGCAGGGGATGACCGGACAGATAGAGGCCCAGAGTCTCCCGTTCGAAGTTGAGCAGGGCCCGCTCGCCGAACTCCGGAATATCGGGATAGTCCAGGACCTGATTGGCAAACCCGCCGCCAGCATCGCCTCCCGCCATCAGGTCCGCCAGAGTCATCTGGCCCACGGCCTCATTGCGCTGGGCGTCCTGACCCAGGCTGATGGCCAGGTCCACCACGGAGAGAAGCTGGGCCCGGTTCCGTTCGAACGTGGAAAATGCACCGCACTTGATCAGACTCTCCAGGACGCGCCGATTGATCACCTTGGAATCCACTCGCCGGCAGAAGGTCTCGATGTCCTCGAAGTGTCCATGCCGCTCCCGGCCGGCGATGATGAACTCGACGACGCTGGTGCCGATCCCCTTGATGGCCGAGAGACCGAATCGGATCGACTTGCCGACGACGGTGAAGTCGGTGTGACTCTCATTGACGTCTGGGGGGAGAATGTCGATCCCCATCCGACGGCACTCCTCGATGAAGACGGCAATCCGGTCCGTGTCGTCCCGGTCATTGGTGAGAGTGGCAGCCATGAACTCCCTGGCGAAGTTGGCCTTCAGATAGGCTGTCTGGTAGCTGATCAGGGCATAGGCCGCACTGTGGCTCTTGTTGAAGCCATAACCGGCGAACTTCTCCATCAGATTGAAGATCGTCTCTGCCTTGGCAGCCTCGACCTTCTTCTGCTTGGCGCCGCTGACGAACCGCTCCCGCTGCTTCTCCATCACCTCAGGCTTCTTCTTGCCCATGGCCCGGCGAAGCTCATCGGCTTCTCCCATGCTGTAGCCGGCCATGATGCTGGCGCACTGCATCACCTGCTCCTGGTAGAGCATGACGCCGTAGGTCTCCTTGAGGATCTCCTGGAGCCGTTCGTGGGGATAGATGACCTTCTTCTTCTTGTGCTTGCCGTCGATGAAGTCGTCCACCATTCCGCTGCCCAGGGGTCCGGGACGGTAGAGGGCGATGACGGCGATCAGATCTTCGAAGATGGAGGGCTTCAGCCTCTTGATCAGCTCTTTGAATCCAGAAGATTCAAACTGGAACACACCGATGGTGTCCCCGGCGCAGAGCAGACGGAAGGTCCGCTTGTCGTCCATGGGAATGGCATTGATGTCCAGCTCGAGTCCCCGGGATCTGCGGATGTTCTCCAGGGCGTTCTCGATCAGCGTCAGAGTCTTGAGACCCAGGAAGTCCATCTTGAGGAGGCCGATCTCCTCGAGGCTCTTCATGTCGAACTGGGTCGCCACGTCGTCCTTGCTCTTTGCCAGGGGGGCGAACTTCCAGATCTTGTCGGGAGCGATGACGATACCGGCGGCGTGGATCGATGAGTTCCTGGCCAGACCCTCGAGCTTCTGAGCGACCTCGAAGACCTTCGGCTCCTGTTCGGCGAAGTCCCGGAGCTCCTCGCTCTGCTCCAGAGCAGTGGGAAGGGTGATCTTCAGGTCGTCAGGCACGGCCTTGGTCATCTTGTTGGACCGGGCGAACTCGAGGCCTCGGACCCGGGCCGTGTCCTTCAACGCTGCCTTTGCCTTCAGCAGATTGAACGTGACGATCTTACTCACGTTGTCTCTGCCGTACTTCTCCACCACGTACTGCACGACTTCGCCCCGGCGTTCGAAGTCGAAGTCGATGTCGATATCGGGCATGCTCACCCGTTCCGGATTGAGGAAGCGCTCGAAGATCAGGTTGTACTTCAGTGGATCGATGTTGGTGATCGTCAGCAGATAGGCAACGATGGAACCGGCGGCGGATCCTCGACCCGGCCCGACGCTGATACCCTTGGACCTGGCAAACCTGATGAAGTCCGCGACGATGAGGAAGTAGGCCGAGAAGCCCATCTTGTCGATGATCTTCAACTCGTAATCGACGCGGTTCTTGATCTCCTCCGTCGCCTCCGGGTAGCGGCTTGGTAAGGCCTCATAGCAGAGCTGTCTCAGGTGGGAGGTCTCATCCTCCCCTGGAGGCACCTCGAACTTGGGCAGGAAGATCTTCTTGGTCGTGACCTCCACGTTGCATCGATTGGCGATGTCCACAGTGTGCCTGTATGCCTCAGGTTGCTCCGGGAAGAGCTCCTTCATCTCCTCTTCGCTCTTCAGGTAGTATTCGCTTCCCTCGAAGTGTGGCCGGCGCTCGTCACTGAGAGTCCGGCCCGTGGTGATGCAGTACAGGTGATCCTGCGCTTCGGCGTCATCCCGCTCGATGTAGTGGGTGTCATTGGTGACCACCAGAGGGATGCTCAGCTCCTTGCCCAGCTCGATGATCTGGGGCATGACGATCTTCTGCTGGTCCAGGCCGTGGTCACAGAGTTCGAGGTAGAAGTTCTCCTCGCCGAAGAGCTCCTGGTACTTCCTTGCGGCGGCCAGGGCGTCGTCCCGGCGGCCAGCGAGCAGGTACTGAGGTATCTTGCCCGAGATGCATCCCGACAGGCCGATGAGCCCCTTGCAGCTCTGTGAGAGCAGCTCTTCATCGGCCCTGGGCCGAAAGTAGAAGCCTTCGGTGAACGACAGAGAGATGAGACGGCAGAGACTCTGGTAGCCCGTGGTATCCCGGGCCAGCACGGTCATGTGATGGACCGGATGGTTCCGGGAGAGTTCCTTCCTGTCCCCTTCGGTGATGTTGATCTCGGCACCGAAGATCGGCTTCACGCCGGCCTTCGAGGCCTTCTGGCTGAACTCGACGGCGCCATAGAGGGCGCCGTGATCCGTCAGGGCCATGGCGGGCATTTTCAGCTCCACAGCCTTGTCCACCAGCTGTTGCACCGTGCAGGCGCCGTCCAGCAACGAGTAGTGGCTGTGGACGTGAAGGTGGACGAAGTCAGCTCTCTGAGACATGGTGGGCCGGGCCGGGCCTCAATCCCTCACGTGGACGATCTCGCCCTTCTTCACGACCATGCCGACCTGGTTGATCCCGAAGTGATAGACAAGGTGCCGGTAGTCGGGCATCTCGAGGAGGACCAGGTCGCCGGACTTGCCGTCCTCGAGACTTCCCACCTCGTCACCGAGTGCGATGGCATGGGCTGCGTTGATCGTGGCGGCGTGGAGCGCCTCCGCCGGCGTGAGTCCCATTCCAAACGCGGCGAGCCCCATCGTGAGAGGCATGGATTCGGTGTAGCAGGAACCGGGGTTGCAATCGGTGGCGATGGCCACGGCACAACCGGCGTCGATCATCTGCCGGGCCGGAGCGAACCGTCCGGCCTGAAGGCAGAAGGCCGTACCGGGCAACAGGACCGCGCAGGTCTCGGAGTCCGCCAGCTTCGCGATGCCCTCTGGCGAGGTCACGAGCAGATGATCGGCGCTGACGGCCTCGAGCTCGACCCCCACGTCCAGAGCGCCGCACTCGTCTATCTCGTCGGCGTGAATCTTCGGACGCAGACCGGCTTCCTTCGCGGTCCGAAGTATCCGGGAACTCTCCTCGGCGGTGAAGACTCCCGTCTCGCAGAAGACATCACAGAACCTGGCCAGTTTCGCTTCGGCGACCCGGGGAATCATCTCCTTGCAGACCAGATCGATGAACTGCTCGCGCCGATCCCGGAACTCCACGGGCAGGGCGTGAGCCCCTAGAAAGGTGGGAACCACGGTCATCCGCTCCTCTGCCATGACGGCGGCCTTGGCGATGGCTCGGAGCTGCTTCAGCTCCGTCTCCGTGTCCAGGCCGTAACCGCTCTTGATCTCCACCGTGGTGGTTCCCAGGGAGAGCATGAGCATCAACCTCTGATAGGTCTCCTCCGCCAGGGCCCCCTCGTCGGCGTCCCGAACGTGCTGCACCGTTCTGAGGATGCCCCCCCCTTCGGCCATGATCTCCAGGTAGGGCTTTCCCTGCAGGCGCCACTCGACCTCCTGGTGCCGGTGTCCCGTGAAGCACGCATGGGTGTGGGGATCCACGAACCCCGGAACCACCACCTGACCGCTGGCATCAATGGTGGTGAACTCCTCCGGGTCCTCGTACCAGTGTCCGTGAGCCAGACGATCCTCGATCTCCTCTGTCGTTCCCACCATGTCGACGATGCCGCCCTGAATGATGATCGCCCCGTCCTCGATGATCTGGGGAGTGCTGAGATCCAGACCTCGTTTCGGAGGGACGCCGGCGCAGGTGACGAGCTGTCGCGCGTTCTTGATGATCAGGTTGCCCATGGGTTGTTCTCCCTAGTCCGGAGGCATGTTGATGCCCAGACTCGGGAGCTTGACTCCCCTCTCTCGGGCCACGTCGACGGCGATGTCGTAACCCGCATCGGCATGGCGCATGACGCCACTGGCGGGATCGTTGGTCAGGACCCGCTCGAGGCGGACGGCGGCTTCCTTCGTACCGTCGGCGACGATGACCTGGCCGGCGTGGATGGAGTTGCCGATGCCGACACCGCCTCCGTGATGGATGGAGACCCAGGTCGCGCCGCTGATGGCGTTGAGCATGGCGTTGAGAAGCGGCCAGTCAGCCACAGCGTCGGAGCCGTCCTTCATGGCCTCCGTCTCCCTGTTGGGGCTGGCCACGGAGCCCGTGTCCAGATGGTCCCGGCCGATGACGATGGGGGCCGAGATCTCACCCCGGGCCACGGCATCGTTGATGGCCAGGCCGAACCGGGCCCTTTCGCCCAGACCGAGCCAGCAGATGCGGGAGGGAAGTCCCTGGAACGCCACCTTCTCCCGGGCCAGGCGTATCCACCGCTCCAGGTGAAGGTCCTGAGGGAACAGCTCCAACACCAGATCGTCGGTCCTGGCGATGTCATCCGGATCTCCCGAGAGAGCGGCCCACCGGAAGGGCCCCTTTCCTTCACAGAACAGAGGCCGGACATAGGCAGGTACGAAACCGGGGAAGCAGAAGGCATCCTTGACGCCGGCCTCGGCCCCTTCACCGCGAATGTTGTTGCCGTAGTCGAAGACGACCGAGCCGGCTCGCTTCAGGTCGATCATGGCTTGGAGATGGAGTTTCAGGGACTCCCGGGACAGCTCTTGATACCGCTCAGGATCGGTGTTCCGCATGGCGTAGGCCTCGGCGAGAGGCACCTGGTGAGGAATGTAGCCGTTGAGCATGTCGTGGGCCGAGGTCTGATCTGTCACGACGTCGGGCACGATTCCCCGCTCGAGGATCTGGGGATGAGCCACGGCGGCGTTCATCTCCAGGCCGATGCTGTAGGGCTCTCCGGCCTCTGCCTTCTCCCGGGCTCGCGCCAGTGCCGCGTCGAGATCCGCCGTCTTCCAGTCCAGATAACGGGTCGCGATTCGCTTGTCAATCCGGTCGCCGTCGGCCTCGACACAGATCGCAACGCCGTCGTTCATGGTGATCGCCAGCGGCTGGGCGCCGCCCATCCCGCCCAGGCCGGCCGTGAGGACCAGCTTGCCCTTCAGACTGCCTCCGAAGTGCTGCCGGGCCAGCTCTCCGAGGGTCTCGTAGGTGCCCTGCAAGATGCCCTGGGTTCCGATGTAGATCCAGCTACCCGCAGTCATCTGGCCATACATGATCAGGCCGCGAGACTCCAGCTCCCGGAAATGATCCCAGTTGGCCCATCGGGGCACCAGATTGGAGTTGGCAATGAGCACTCGCGGCGCATCCCGGTGGGTGCGAAACACGCCCACGGGCTTGCCGGACTGGACCAGGAGGGTCTCGTCATCCTCGAGAGTACGCAGGGCGCCGACGATGGCGTGGAAGGCATCCCAGTTGCGAGCAGCCCGGCCGGAGCCGCCGTAGATGACCAGGTTCTTCCAGTCCTCGGCAACCTCCGGATCGAGGTTGTTCATGAGCATCCTGAGGGCGGCCTCCTGAAGCCAGCCCTTGCAGCTGAGTTCAGTCCCTCTGGGAGCGCGGACTTCGGTCAAGGACGGTTCGGCCATCGATTCTCCTCCGGAAGCTCTCCCGCTCCGTCGTTGACACGAGACCCGGCGCCCCGATTGGCCATCCCCGGCATGACGCGAGAGTACCGCACTCTAACATGATCTCTGGGGCCGCTGCAGGCCCGAGAGACGGGGCAACCGGGTCAGTGACCTGCTCCCGGGGTACAGGGGGCGACCGGGTCCGGACCTACTCCTGTCCGTAGAGCGCCTGAAATGCGACGTGGGAACGAATCTCCCCCAGGAGACCGCGAATCGCCCGGCCCGTCAGGGCCAGAGCTGGCCGGGTCGCCTCGATGATCCGGTTCCGTGCCTCGACGGGCTCGAGCTGATCCTGGTCGGCCTCGGTGGCGGGCACGTCAACGGGAGCCATGAATCTGCGATCGAAGAAGTCGATACAGGCCTTGAACAGCTTCGCCGAGTGCTTGTGGGAAAGGCGGGCCACCTTTCGAACTGCCGAGGCGGGAGACTCGAAGTCCTCGCTGTCGGTGCCCTTCAGGGGCTTCAAGAGGTCCAGCTCGTCCCGGAGCATCCGGACGGCGACCCAGAGCTCGTAGGCCAGGTGGTAGTTCTTGGTCACCTTGGTGGTTCCCTCGATCGGCTTGCGAATGACGACGAATCGGCGAGACGTCTGGGTGGAGTGAAACGGCTGCCCCACATCCTCGAGGTAGTGGAGGGCACAGGAGAGGTAACGGAACCCCCAGTAGGGGTCCTTGCGGTCGAAGGCCTCCAGTGACTTGTCGTACCAGAGCTGTGAACGATCCGGTGCGGCGCCCATCTCGATACCCGGGACGGGCAGGTGGACCGTCCATCCGGGATAGAACATGTGGAAGTAGCCTCGGCTGCTCAGGCCCTTGTAGCCGCCCATGAACTTCTGTTGCCAAGAGACGTTGAGCTCCTGGTCGGGTCCCTCATCGGGCTCCATGGCGTAGAGCTCCAGGATCTTCCGGGCAGGCAGCAGATCACCGGGCTTCTCCTCCCGGAAGGGAAACTTGTAGTCCTGACGGATACCTACGATGGTGTCCTTCCAGGGCGTCACCTTCACGGGCGGGATCTGATCGAGCCACTCCACTTCCTGGATGGCGACGCGGGTGATGAGGCCATGCCCGTCCCAAGCCGCCGCCGGTCGACCGGAGGTCAGTAGGCTGGCAATCAACAAGCAACAAAGAGTCAGTCGGTTCATAGGGGCTGCATTGTAGCAGAACTGACCTCCCGGTGAAACCGGGAAGTGATTTGGGGGGTGCATGTCACCCAAGGGGTGGTTTCTGCTGCGATGACTCGGGGGGTTACACAGAGCCCCCAGAGCTCGCAGAGGTCACGGAGGTCCTTTTGGAAGAAATCGTACTTAATGCGTCAAACCGGAGATCAGGGGACACACTACTGGACCCGAACTCCGAGAGGTCACCCGAACCAGCTGGTTCGCCTGGCGTGTTCGGGTCCAGTCGTGTGTCCCCGGATCCCCCACAACTGTAGGCGAGACGAATCGGCTTCCTCGTGGCCGTATAGCCGCCGCTCGTTCCAGCTTCGTGCTGGGCAAGGCGCGTTGGAAGGTCGTCCGTGTGACCCACGTAGTAGGAGCCATCGGAACACTCGAGGATGTACA
>JAJFLN010000210.1 GCA_021772705.1 Candidatus Cloacimonadota bacterium
GGGTGTGGGGCGGCGCCCCAGTACAACAAAATCCGTCTTACCTCATCGGCATTGGGCTTAAGGCTTCAGGACTTCCTGAGAGTCTCCAGATCGATCTTCAGAGCCTCGGAGATCTTGCTCTCCAGAGCCTTTCGATCGAAGGGCTTCATGATGTAGTCCTTGATTCCGTGCTTCCTGGCCTCGAGCAGGGAGTTCATCTCCCTGACAGCGCTGATGATGATGAAGGGGGTCTCGACCAGCTCGGGAACTTCCCGAATGCGTCGGACCACCTCGAACCCGTCCAGGGCCGGCATCATGATGTCGAGTAGGATGAGATCCGGCTTTGTATCCTTGATACGGTCCACAGCTTCCAGGCCGTTGCTGGCGGAATGAATCTCCACCTGGTACTGGCTCAGGATCTTCTTCAGCAACTCGACCTGGGATAGATCGTCCTCGACGATCATGATCTTCTTGGCACTCATCAGCTCGCTGTACCTCCAACGCTGCCGGCTGGCTGGCCGTTCCTCGACAGGACACGGAGCTCCGGAATTCGCTCAGGGTGTGCTTTTTCGTCCGTACAGGCGGACCTTGTCCAGAAGTTCCGCTCTGTCGAAAGGCTTGGTGATGTAATCGGTGCAACCGGCTTCTTCGGCGCGCTTACGATCATCGGCCCTGAGTGCGTGAGCAGTCAAGGCAATTATTGGCAGGGCCTCCAATCCGGTGAGCCGCCGGATCTCCCGGGTCGCGTCCCATCCGTTCTTGCCCGGCATGGCCAGATCCATCAACACCAGATCCGGCCGATACTCCTCCACCTTCGCCAAGGCCTCTCGGCCATCAACGGCGATTTGAACCTCATGGCCAGCATGACGCAGAATCTTCACGGCCAGCTCGCGGTTGTCCTCGTTGTCGTCGACGACGAGGACCTTCATGCAGGACCTCCCACGGAGCGAAGGATGTCCTTCAGACCGGAGGTCAGCATACTCCGCTCGATGGACTGCTTGTAGAGAACTCGCCGGGTGTTCTTCTCCAGGAATTCGCTCTCCTGGTTCGACAGGACCCTGCCAGTCAGCACGATTACCGGGATGTCGCAGAGCTCCGGATCATCCCGGAGTCGGGCGATGGTCTCGAAGCCATCCATTTCGGGCATGACCAGATCCATGAACACCAGATGAGGCTCCCGCTCCTGGATCTGCTCCAGGGCCTCCAGGCCGTTTCCGGCTGTGCGGACATCATGATATCCGGCTGTCTGCAGCATGTCCTGATAGAGGGCCAGCACATGGGGCTCGTCGTCCACCAGCAGGATGGATGGCCCTCCCCTGCCCCGTTCGATCTCCTGCACCTTCTCGAGCAGGGTCTTCAACTCCAGCGGTTTGGTCAGCCATCCGACGGCACCGAGAGTCAGGGTCAGATCGGGACTGTCTTCCAGGGTGATCAGCATCACAGGCAGGTTCCTCGTCACGTCGTTCTTTCGAAGGGCCTCCACCAGGGACTGCCCGGTGGAGCGACAGAGGCTCGAATCGGCCAGCACCACAATGGGCCTCAGCTCCTGGGCGAGCCGGAAGGCCTCCTCCGCGTCCCAGGTGCCCACCACCTGGTAACCCTCCGGAACCAGCACCTTCTTGATCATGGTCGTCGTGTCCACTTGTCTGTCGGCGACGAGGATGATCCTCTGTTCGCCCGAGAGTTCCTCCAGAGCGACCAGGGGACGAGCAGCCCCTGGGCCGTCCTGCTTTCGGAGCACCGGAAGCAGGACGTGGAATGTGCTCCCCACGCCGGCTTCGCTCTTCACCCAGATCTGGCCATCGTGGGCCTCGACGAGGCGCTTGCTGATGGACAGCCCCAGTCCGGTGCCGCTGAATTCCTTCGAGGCCGAACCATCGACCTGCTGGAAATCCTCGAACAGAAGAGGCAGGTCCTCTTCCTTGATCCCGATGCCCGTGTCCTCCACCTCCAGCTTGATGGCGTCGGCCACGCTAGGACTCCGGTATGCACGAATCTTCACGTGCCCTTCCCGGGTGAACTTGATGGCATTGCTCAGCAGGTTCAGGATGATCCGCCTGACCTTGTCCAGGTCGGCGCTGACAGGCAGACTGTCGGGCAGTTCGGCCAGGAGCTCGAGACTCTCATCCCTTCGGAGGGGCCGTGCGACGGCAAGGGCGTCGTTGATGCACTCCGTCAGGTCGAACTCCTCCGGGAACAGCTGCATCTTGCCCGCCTCGATTTTGGCCAGATCCAGGATGTCATTGATCAGGCCCAGCAGGTGGCCCGCGTTCTTCCTGACCCGCTGGAGACTCTTGATTTGCTCCTCCTCCAGGGGGCCATCCAAACCATCGAGAAGGCAGTCGGTGTAGCCGATAATGGAGTTCATGGGGGTCCGCAGTTCGTGGCTCACGCCGGCGATGAACTCGTTCTTCATCCTGTTGAGTTCCAGGAGTTTCCGGTTCGCCTCCTCCAGCTGGACTCGCTCCCGGGCTCTCTGCCGTTGCAGCTCCCGGCTCTCGGTCACGTTGCGGGCGACTCCCTGGACCACGTGACCCGACTTGTCTCGGGCCTGAGGAACCGAGTAGGCAACGATCTGTAGCCAGAGGGTCCTTAGCTCTCCCGCCGTGATCCGGGTCTCGAGGGTCACCTCGCCGCCGTTTTGCAGCAGGTCCTCCCAGAGACGCCGGACGTGATCCCGATCTTCGGGGTGCAACAGCTTGCATGGCAGGCTCGAGTCCTCGTAGAACTTCTGCGGCGCCAGGCCCAGCTGTTTTCGAACGGCTTCGTTGACGTAGAGAAAACGACCGTCACTGGAGACCTGAAACATGATCTCCGGCGCGTTGACCACTAGTCGCTCGTAGCAGTCCGTTGACACCTGCAGACTCTCCCGGAGAGAGTGCCTCTCGGCGGCCTGCCGATCCTCCGACAGGGCTCTCTGAACCGCCACTGGAACGAACTCACGGTAGTTCGTGTCCTTGACCACGAAGTCCCGGGCCCCGGCTCGCAGAGCATCCAGCACATTCTTGCCGGCATACTCGGCGGTACAGATAATGATGGGGAAATCATGTCCCCTCTCCCGGAGAGCGCTCAAGATCTCCAGACCCGACAGTCCGGGTAGGTTCTGGTCCAGGAGCACCACGTCAGGCCGGGCCTCATCAACGGACCGGAACGTGCTTTCCGAGTCGACCGCAACCACTACTTCCCAGTCATGCCCGGTATCGGTGAGGGCCTTCACGAGCAGATCGCGCTCGAAAGTGTTGTCGTCGACTACGAGTATGCGAGCGGTCATGCAAGGGTCCGTGGAGTCGCCTGGTTCGGGGCGAGATTCGGAGTTAACATCATATCATGGGCTGAATCCGCCCAGCTGAAGTGTTGCGAAGCCGAATGGGCGCTCGAATACGGTTGAGCGCCCGAATCGCGCCTGCTAATATCTTAAACCATGGAACTCACCGAATTCGTCCCCAAAGCACCTGCTACTCCTGAAGAGCTTGGACCCGTACTGGACACCGTCGAGGAGTTGATCCTCAAGGTTCTCTACATGAACGGCGAGATGGACGCTGTCCAGCTCGCCGACACACTCAGGATCAACATGTCCATCCTGGGACGGGTCCTGAAGATGCTCCAGGATGAAGACGTTGTGACCATTGCAGGCAAGGGAAGCGGAAGCCTCGATCTGGGAGCCAACTTCACCTATGCCCTCTACAAGAAGGGCATCGAGCAGGCCAAGGGCATCATCGAGAAGAACCCCTACGTCGGCCCCGTTCCGGTCACCATGGAGCAATGGCAGTCCGTGACCCGCCGGATGTCGGAGGCCATGAAGGCCGACCCCACCTACCGGGTCACCCCGGAAATGGTCACTCAGACCTTCAGCAAACGAATCGGTTACCAGGAACTCAACGACATCATCGGCCAGGCAACGGCCAACAAGCAGTCGATCTTCCTCTACGGCGGTGCTGGAAACGGCAAGACGAATCTCTCGTCCTTTATCTGCAAGATGCTCCCTCCTGTTCTGATCCCCTACTGCGTGGAGATCAACAAGCAGATATGTTTGACCTTCGATGCCTCACAGCACGTACCCCTCAAGGAACCGATGGTGGACAAGATCCACGGCGCCGACCGTCGATGGATGTTCTGCGAAGCCCCCTTCATGATGGTCGGCGGTGAAATGACCCTCGGCGACCTGGAGATCAAATACGACGAGAAATTCAACGCCTTCCGCCTCCCCCCCCACGCCCTTGCAAACGGGGGCGTGTTCCTCATCGACGACCTGGGACGTCAGCAATGTTCGGCCAGCGATATCTTCAATCGTCTCATCGTCCCTCTCGAGAATCACATCGACTTCATGGTCCTGGGCGGCACCCGGATGGAAGTCATGACCGACGAAGTCATGATCTTCTCCTCCAACCTCGACCCGATGAAGATCATGGACCCGGCCTTTCTCCGCCGGATTCCCTACAAGGTAGAGATGCGAGATCCCACGGAGGAGGAGTTCCTCCAGATCTGGGAGCTCATGCTCAAGATCCTGGAAGTCACGGGCTCACAGGAAGGCAAAGACCACCTCCTGAAGCGATACGTGGAAGATAAGCGCCCCTTCAAGGCTTCTCAGCCCAGGGATCTCTTGCGTCTCATCCGCAACAAGAACTTCTACTTCGACACCATGGGCAAGACCATCGACGCCGGTGATGTCGACGCGGCCTACGACACCTACTTCCCCAAGGGTATCGTCTATTGATAGACTGCCAGGTGCACAGTTCGTAAAATGGGAGTCCAGAGGGTCCGGACCCTCTGGCGAGGTCCGGGCAGCGCCCCGGCTCCATGGCTTCGAGTCAGTGTCCGTTTGAATCTCCACAGCACTGAAACTTGTAGATTGCCAGATGCACCGTTCGTAAAATGGGGAGTCCAGAGGGTCCGGACCCTCTGGCGGGG
>JAJFLN010000022.1 GCA_021772705.1 Candidatus Cloacimonadota bacterium
GCTGCATCTCCTGCAGCGCTCGCACCACGGAACTGGAATCAAAGTAGAGGACCAAGCCCTCCATCTCTCGGGCCAGGTACTGGGCCAGCAGGGGCCGGTCCGGCGGGCAGAGCTTCAACAGACGGTCCTGGTAGCGCATCAGTCAGTGGGCTCGTCCGAGCCGTCTCCCGAGCCAGGTCGCTGAATCCCGTACTCCTTCATCTTGCGATAGATGTTCACCTTTGTCGTCAGCAGCTCCCGGGCCGTGGCCATCACGTTGAAGGACTTCCGCTCCAGGTGTTTTCTGATGTGACGCTCCTCGAACAGTTTCTTGGCCTCCTCCAGCGGGACAGGATAGTCCTCGTCTCTTGCCTTACCCTGGGCGGAGGGGCGAGACGAGCTCAGGCCCAAGGCGTCCTTGACCAGGGTGTTGCCCGGTGAGCGGAGGATTCCCTGTTCGATGACGTTCCTCAGCTCCCGGATGTTTCCTGGCCAGCTGTGAGAGGTGAGGGCCTTCAGCGCATCGGCGTCGATGGAGCCGACCTTGCGACGCATCTGCCCATTCAATTGATTGAGAAAGTACTGTGCCAGGATGGGAATGTCCTCTCGCCGTTCACGCAGGGGAGGGACCTGGAGCCGGAACACGTTGATCCGGTAGAAGAGATCCTCCCGGAACTTTCCCTGGGTCACTGCCTCGTCGAGGTCCACGTTCGTTGCCAGCACCAGCCGGGCATCGAGGCGCACGGCCTGAGTGCCGCCGACCCGCTCGAATCGCCGTTCCTGGAGGACCCGAAGGAGCTTCACCTGCACCTCCAGCGAGAGTTCGCCTATCTCGTCGAGGAACAGGGTTCCTCCCCGAGCCAGCTCAAATCGGCCCGTCCGGCGAGACACGGCACCGCTGAAGGCTCCCTTCTCGTGGCCGAAGAGCTCGGACTCCACCAGCTCCCGCGACAGGGCCATGCAGTGAACCGGCACGAAGGGACGGGACTTTCGCGGTGAGGCCTCGTGGATTGCCCTGGCGATCAGCTCCTTGCCCGTACCGGACTCTCCTGTGATCAGGACAGTGGTCTCCTCCTTGCCCAGGTTGCCGATGTCGGCCAGCAGGGCCTTCATTCCTGGCGAATTTCCCACCAGAGCGCGAGGCTCCTCATCACCGGACTCCGCCAGACGCCGATAGCGCTCCAGGTCATGGGCCAGCTCGTCCCGCTCCGCCGCCCGGGCCATTCCCTTGGCCGCGATCCGGGTGAAGGTGGCCAGCAGGGATCGATCCTGCTCCGAGAAAGCCCGGCGCTCAACCCGGCTGTCGAGATAGAGAACGCCGGCGGCCTCGCCGCGACTTCCCACGGGAACACAGAGTATGGACCGCAGGGACTCGTCCAGACTCCCCACGACGGCTGCTTCGCTGGCAAGATCGAAGGTGTCCAGGAGCAGGGGCCGTCCCTCCTTCAAAACCCGTTGCAGAAGGGTCTGACTCACCGGTAGCTCACGGACGGACTCGGACTGATCGGTCTCGACGAAGACCTGAAAGCTGCCGGCGGCGTCTCGCAGGAACACCCGGCCGCGCTCGGCGCCGACGATGGGCAGAAGGGCCGTCAGCATCCGGGAAAGGAGCTTGGGGAAGTCCTGGGATGACTCCGGCTCCTCCGCGGCTGCCAGCAGATCCTCCAGGCTCTCGAGCGCACTGGATGCGACACGAGCAGCCTCCTCCTCCGACCCCTGAGCAATGCCTGCCATCGTGCGGATTCTACGCGAGCCGCGATGTCGGCGTCCACCGGAGTTCTGGAGGCAGTGGACTCGCCCTGGCCTGCCACGGAGGGGATTCCGGCAATCGGGCTGATCCGTAACAGGCATGTTCCGGCCGTATCGCCGGTGTTACCTCGGAAGCACTCCCGTCGGTGCGGCCAGAAGCCTGTACTGGAGCGGAAAGAAGGCGGCCGATCAAGACTGGCACGAACCTTGGTCTTAGGGAGGCGTGAATCGCAAGAACGACAGAAATGGGATGACCTTGATCGAGTTGCTCATCGCAATGGTGATTCTCTCCTTCGCCCTCATCCCTGTGGCGGACCTGCTCATGAAGAACAGCCGCCAGACCCGCTTCTCCACGGACCGGCTCATCGCCGCCACCCGGGTCAGAATGGTGCTGGATCGATTCCGCAGCCACTCGGCGGACCAGCTCGCCCAGATGTTCCCCATCGACGGGACCGGCGCCGTCGATGCCGATCCCCTGCTGGCGCTGCCCGGTGATGAAGTCTCGGGGTTCGTCGACTTCCTGACCCCCCTCGAGGACTCCGACAGGGACCAGGTCGAGAACCTGAGAGACCGGTTTTCCGTCCAGGTCCGGTTCATCGCCGAGCCCGATGGCCGCTCGGGTCAGCTGATCGCCAAGGTCAACTGGTCAGCCGTCACCGGAAGCTCTGACCGATCTCACTCGGCCTCCGAGTGGATTTCAGAAAGGAGCCGCAACTGATGAGGTCCGCCACACGTCGAAATGCCCGCCGAGGAACCATGGCCCTCGTTCTCGTCGCCAGCTCCGTCGTCATCCTGGGATTGCTCGGTTTCGTCGGCAGCATCGGCGTCAGCAGCTACTCCAGCACCTCCGAGATGACCACCACCGATATTGCCGCCCGGCGGCTCGTCCGGTTGGCTCTCGACGAGGCGGAGGAGTTCCTTCGCGCCGAGGCCCTGGAGGTCAAGGGAAGCCAGTGGTACACAGCCCTGCGACAGAACCGGATCGATGGCTCGAAGTTCAAGTCGCTCGAGACCTGGGCCCCCCTGAACCGGACCGAGATCCTGGCCGCCGAAGAAGGACTGGAAATCCAGGAGATCTCGGCCTCCATCAAGCTGTTCCAGCAGAATCCCTTCGGCGTCGAGGCCCGGGGACGGATCTGGGGCGGAGACCAGACCTTCGGAACCATCGCCATCGAGGCAAAGGCGATCCTCGAGGCCCCCCGGTCGGGGATCTTCACCCAGGCCAGAGAAGCGAAGGCCACCCGCCTCGTGGGTTTCAGGGCCACCCTCCCCGAGCCGCCGGCTCCATTCGACCAGTCGCCCCTCTGGGTGCTGGACCCTCAGTTCCTGCGAGCCCAGGCCAACGCCGTTCAGCAGACCCTGTACTCCGTCTGCCCGGCCATCGCAAACCAGGGTCTTCCCGGATTCGACAGCTTCTTCCAGGACATGTTCTATGCCCGGATCGGCTCGGAAAAGGCCACGGCCGAAAGCCTCGGCTTTCAGCTCACAGCCTCAGGATGCAGCGATGCCGGCGAGCAGCTGAAGGCCTACGGAGAAGCCTTCAAGGCCGACTATCGGTTCGTCAAGGACCCGGCGACACAGAAGAACATGCTCGAGCTGTTCTGGCCCCAGTTCGATGACCGGACCTACGCCAGCCGGACCCAGGGCCGGGCCAACCGGATCTTCCAGACCGAGGAAGAGCTGTGGAACCACCTGAACGTGAAGTCCGGCAAGCCCGTGGTCCTCTCCGGCATCTATCACGTGGCCGGTCCCGTCACCGTTGACTTCCGCTACGAAGGCCGGGGCGCCATCGTCAGTCCCTCCACCATCCAGGTCATCCGGGCCGCCAAGACCGAGGACAACGACACCCTGACCCTCGTCTCGACGGAGCAGGACGTCAACGTCGCCGCGGCCTACGAGACCGTCGAGGCCGCGCTGGTGGCCACCCAGGGCTCCGTGACAGGCCTGTCGGGAAAGCACATCCGAGGACAGGTCCTGGCCCGGCGCCTCACGGAAGGCTTCCAGGCCGGCGATGGCACCGTCATCGAGTTCGACCCCGCTCTCACCCGACATCAGCCCGGAGCCATGACCGCCAATCCGGACATGCTTCAGGTCCACATCGACCCCGTTCCCCTGGCCCAGTCCTGAACTGCCTTCGCGAGTAGCGAAGGCTCGAGAAAAGGAGTAGCGAGTATGAACAAGCGACTGAGAACCTCCATCCTGGCCCTCTGTGTCCTCCCCGTGTCCCTCATGACCTCTGGCTGCAACGAGCAGCAGCAGGCCCAGGCGCCGCAGGGCGACATCTACATCGACCTCCAGCTGCCTCCCCCCACCATCGTCACCCGGGAAGTCATCGTCCACGTCCCGGCGGCCGCCAAGGACAAAAACCCGGATGACCTGATCGAAGAGCCCCAGGAGATCGCCAAGGGCCCCGATGCGCCCGAGACACTGCCCGAGCCCGAGGGAATCTCGCCCTCAATCGTCGCCGAGGTCGAAGAGTCCGAGACCGCCGACGCAGGGTCGACCACCGAGATCGCCGAGGCCGGCGACACGGAGAAGGAAGAGGGGGAGATCACCGAGGAACTGGCAGACAGCTCCGACGAGGCCGACTCGTCTGAAGCTCCAGACGACAGTGGCGAGGCCGGCGAGGCCGACGAGGCCGACGACGGCTTCGGAGTGACCGACACCTTGGTCGCCGACGGTTCTCAGCCCGGTGACACGGCAGCCGAGTTGCCGGAGGCAGTGCTGAATTAGCTGGCCGTCTGCGTCAAGGACGACTGGTGGGCCCGATACTCCCCCCCTGTTCGGCCCGAGACATCTGTCGAGGGCCTCGGCTCTCGAAGGCTAGATGCGACCCCAGATACCATACTTCTCCCCTAAACAGATTCGAGGCCTCACCGGCGCTGGCAGCCGGCGGGGCCGAAAGGAAGGAAACCATGAACCTCAGAAGAGCCCGTCAGAACCGAGGAATCGCTGCGATGGCAGTGATAGGAATCCTGCTTGCCGCAGCCCTGGTGATGGGCGTCGGCGGTGCCCTGGTGATGGGCGGCCTTGGACTGGCAGCCAGCCACCCGCTCTCCAGCCCCCAGCCGTCACGGCCGAACATCCACATCCGGGTCAACGGTGAAGAGACAGCAGTGGTTCCAGGAGACCACGAGGGACCCATCTCCCTGGGACCCATGGCGCCGGCCACTTCGTCCCTCGGCGAGACCGATGCCACCACCTCCACCGAGGTGGCACAGGGGGAGCCGGATGGCGAGGCTGCCAGCGAAGACGATGGAGCGGTCGTCAGCACGGCCACAGTCAGTGAAGACTCCCGCAACAGTGAGCCCACGGTCCAGGTCTTCGAGTCCGTCTACGGTGGCCCGGCTGCCGCCTCCACCCGGGAGTCTCCGGTCGACCCGGAGCTTCCGGAGCGCAGCGATGACGTCGACGACACGGCAGCCCTGATGCCCGACGCGAAGCTCTGACGGGTGGTTGTTTGTTCCTGTTGCCGACGGCGGCAACAGGAGGCGACCGTGAACACCACCTCGGAGATTCATAACCAGACCAGCGCGCGGAATAGCGGGAGGCAAAGATGAGAACCAGAAGACTCAAAGCGGGAATGACGTTGACGGAAGTGATCGTCGTCCTGGGAATCAGCGTCCTCGTGACGGGAGGTATCTGGGCCGTCTTCGTCGGCAGCAATCGATCGTTCGAGGGAGCATCGGCTCACATCGCCGCCACGCG
>JAJFLN010000211.1 GCA_021772705.1 Candidatus Cloacimonadota bacterium
CCATCAGGGCATAGCGTCCTCCCGGCACGAGGCGGGAACCTTGCCAGGTGCCGCCGGGAACCCGATGCTGCAGGGAGAGGCCATTCAAGGGGCCCGTGCCGAGGCGAGTGGCGCGGGACTTCCCCTGGGGAAACAGCTCCAGCAGCTCCACAGGATCTCCCAGGTAGTAGTGGTACACCTCATCTCCCGGGAGGCGATGCAGCCGGGATACGGTGTCCGGTGTCAGCAGGTAGTAAATGGCTGTTGCCAGAGACCGATCCCCGCCAGGCAGAGGCAGGCTCTGGGCCGAGCGATAGGACTCGGCATAGTAGCCTCCTTCACCGGGCAAGGGCTGAAGGCCGAGTGTTTCCAGGATTTGCTTTAGATCCGGCAACTCGTTCATGGGTTCCTCCCGGAGTCATCGATCAGCAGCGCTCGAAGGGTTTCGTAGACCGGATCGAACAGGGGCTCTGTCAGTTGGGGCGTGAGGGTGTTCTGCTGAGAGGGATGGTAACTCATTGCCAGGGCGGTTCCGGATGTCTCACCGGGGACCGGCAACCTCCGGGGGCTTCAATCAGAGGTGGTAGACTCCCAGCAGGTGAAGGGGTCATGACAGAGAAGCTCGCCAGAAGCTGCGGACGGACCTCGTTCCGGGGCGGGTTGACTGTCACAGAGATCTTGATTGCCGCGTCCCTGCTGAGTCTGGTGATGGTGATGGCCTGGCAGCTCTTCGGAGCGGCTTCCCGGAGCGCCGCCCAGACCGAGTGGTTGTCCCGGTCTCAGAGCCAGCTCAGGAACAGTCTGACCCGGTTGCGGACCGACATTTCCCAGGCCAGCTATCCCAGCGAGATCGGACCCACCTCCGTGACCATATCCCGCGCCAATCGTGGATTCCGATACCGTCGAGGCACCCTGGATCTGGCCGCCAATACCGAGGTGGTGCCCCTGATCGACTTCTATATTTGCAAGCCGAAGAAGACCGGATTCGGCGCCGACGAGAACAGCCCCGGCGAAGAACTTCACGCCCAGGTGTTCGCGGAGGGAGACACGGTGAAGTATCGCCGGAGCGGATCTGGGGACGAGAAGCGGAACCTGGAGTATGCGTTGTTCAACCAGGGGGATTACATTCGTATCGAGGGACCCGTCAGTGCTCCCGACACTCAGTCCTCGACCTGTCTCATCGAGATGAAGAAGGTTCATCCAGTGTGGGAGATGACAGGGGTCACGAAACAGACGATTGTGAAGATTGATGTCCAGGTATCGAGCGACCTCTGAGTCTGGGGGCTTTTCGCTGGTCGAGACCGTACTGGCGGTCTTGCTCCTCGGAGGGGCCCTGGCCTCCATTCTTTCCATGGTGACCACCTCTGTACGGCAGATGGGCCAGCAGAAGATGCAGGCCGCGGCTTCCGGGTTTGCCGCCGGTCAGATGAACCGGGTGCTCTTCGATGAGCCATTCGAGGCCGTGGACACGACGGAATACACGGAGGTTTCCCTCGACGGAATCCGGTTCCGGTACAAGATCGATGTGGTGCCCATCGACAACGCATCGATCTCCTTCAAGTTCGATCACTTCCCCTGGCACGATCCCCGGCACGGAGCCTCGAGCGCAACCGGCGCCGAACCGAGCCCTCCGGCGACGGAGGAGAGAAACCGCCCGGTCACGGAGCTGGACTCCAAGTCCACGGCCGGAGGGATTCCGATCCTGAAGGATATCCTCATGACCGTCCAGTGGCACGGACCTGGGCAGACCTTCGACGAGGCCAATTCTCTGAAGCTCATCACCCGGAAGGCGCGGCTATGAGCGGCCGCCTCCAACTGCTTCGCTGGTTCCGGTCTTCGTTGCGGAACCCCAGGGCCATGGCGCTGCCGATGACGGTGATCTTCTGCGCTCTCATGTCCCTGATGGTCTATTACATGACCCGTTCCCGCATCGAACAGAAACGGCAGAACCTGACCCAGTTCAGCGCCCTGCAGGCTCACTTCATGGCCCAAGGAGCGGTCCAGCAGGCCCTGCTGAAGTTCCGGATCTTGCCCAACGAGGCATTCTCCGCCACCGCCGTCGCCCGAGGACTCTGCCCATTCTACGTGGCTCCCGAAGGCGCGACACCCGCCACAGGCGCAGGCAAGACCCAGGACCCCCTGGATCAGTTCGTCTCTGACGTGAACAGCGATTCCACTCTCGGAATCCCACTGAGTTTCACCGGCGCCGAGTTCGCGGCCTGGCACATGGAAATCGCCAAGTGCAAGGCACTCACGTCCTTCACTTCCGGAACCGAGAAGGTCAACGTTGTGTCCATAGAGGCAGTGGGCATGGTACCGATCTGGGTGAAGAACCATCTGACCGGTGACTGGGAGTCGTCGCTGTTCAAGGACGTGGTCACCAAGACCGTCGAGATCCGCCGCGGCATCTGAAGCTGCGAACGGGAAGGGAGCCGGCATGATTCAGCTCATCGCAGCTCTGGCCGTAACAACGATCTGGGGGGCGGCTGGGGCGATTCATCCTGTCCAGGCCTGTGCTCTTCCGGCCGATCCCTTCGTCGTCGTCAGAGTCTCCAAGCTCCCCGTGTCGTCGATCAACAACCCCTGGGATGACTTCATTCAGTCCGATACGCTTCCGGGAACCACGGATCCCCTGACGGATCTGCCCTACGAAAGGATCGAGGTCTTCGAGGACGAGCAGCTGCACTTCATCGCTCTCTGGGATCTGACCAAGGGAGGGACAGTCCCCGATCCTCTGAACAGCCTGTCGGGGGACTTCAAGACCGTCGCTGCCCTGGAGATGCAGAAGTACAGCCGCCAAGGCGAGTTCTTACTCCCCGTCAGCTACTACTTCGACTCCAAGATTTCCGGAAAGGTGAGCTTCAAGCTCAACGAGATGATCTCCCGGGGAGGACGGGAGTACGAGGATCCCATGTCCGCCGTCGACATCGGCGGCTTCGTGAAGGACGGGGAGTACAAGTTCAACGGGGGGGACGGCATCTATGCCTGGGATGATGTCGACCTGTTGATCGACAACGCTCCCTTCGATCAGACCTTCAACAGCCCTCGGTTGCCGAAGACGGCGGCCTACAACAATGGCCAGGTCATGTCCCGCCCCGGTGGCCTGAACCTGGAGTGGCGTGTGGTGGAGGCGAAGTACAAGCCTCAGGGGATGTGGAAGCTCGAGTCCTACAGCTCCGAGTATCACATGGATGTGGACAATATCGGCGCCAACGTCGGCTCAGAGGAGAATCCGGCGCCTAACAATCCGGAAGTGCAGAACGGGGACTACGCCTTCACCTACTCCGTGCCCTCGGATCCGCTGGCCTATCATGTACAGGTCGGCAGCGCCCTCCTGTTCCGGCTGGAGAACATCGTCTGGACCTACAAGGAGGAGCTGTTCGAGTTCGTCGTGGTCCGCGACGCCGACGGAGACCCGGTCATGGACGCCAATGGAAACCCGGTGATGGAGTGGAAGTCGACAGGAGATGAGAACACCGGCGAGATAGCCATCTCCGGCCGGCTGGCCCGGACCTCGAGCCCGGCGACGGACCAGTTGAAGAAGGAGGTTCGCTGGGGGTCCATCCTGATGGCCGTGAAGGACCGAACCCCGCCGGTGCACGTCCACTGGGCCAACAACATCTTGAAGGGAACCACGGGAGAGACCCTGTCAGAGTCGGCGTCCGACACGGGTCAGGCCAGGTCCTTCCGGATCGACGTGATCGACAACAATCCCTTCATCGGCAGGGGAGTGGGGGACTCGGCCATCCAAGGGGTCGCCTTCGATCCGTCCCGGATCGGTCTTCAATTCCTCTATGCCTTGCAGGTCTACGACTTCGGGCCGTTCCAGAATGGGATGCTGCCGGTGGATCTCTCGGTGACGCCCAAGTTCGTCTGGGCACGCGCCCAGGCGATGGGGCTGGAACCGACCGTGACCGCCTACAACCAGAACGGCTCCAGCGTTTCGATCGGCAACAACGGCCAGGATGCCGATGCCGTCTATTCCGTCCTCTCCTACAACGTACCGATCTCGATCTTCGATGAGCCCATGGGCTGGCACTTCGCCACCAGCTCCTCGGACTGGGGTAACGGCAGGAGACTGAAGGTCCTGCCCATCGCTTTCGACGGGACTCCGGCAGGCCAGAGACCGGCAGCCTCCCAGCTTCCTGCCATCGCCATTGACGAGGGAAACGACGTTTCCCAGGACCCGGAGGCAGCCCGGGATCTCTCGGATGACTCCACGATCATGGACCGGAACGGTCAGGCCATCGGCGTCAGCGCCGGCGCACCGGTCTTCAACTATCCGCCAGAGCATCCCCCGTCAATCTGTCCGCCGGACCAGCTGGGCCGCTACGGTTTCGTCGAGGTCTACGACAACGACTGGCCCCTGGTTTACCTCCGGGTCACGGACACCAAGTACGATCACAAGGTGCTGTTCGGAGACAGCTACGCCGGAGATCTTCGCTGGCAGGAAGCCCGTGACGGGAGACGAACCAACAGCAACAAGGGAATCCTGGGGGCGAATCAGAAGCCCTTCTCGGATCTGGAGAGAGACTGGTTCTTCACCGAGATCTACGGAGATTCGAACACCGGTTTTCAGACTCAGCTCGCCGATCTGGAGGCCTCGCCGCCTACCTTCCGACCGTCGGAGTTCGCCCAGTCCGGATCTGCGGGAGCTATGTTCGGATACTGGGTGGACGAGGACGTTCCGCTGATCTTCGAGGTCTTCGCACGGGACAACATCGACAGCTGGAATGGAGGCGTGCCTGGGGCGGGCTATGGCATCACCACGGGCCGCCTGACCTCCACTCCGGCGCGAGACATGGACCCGAGCCGGCCGGAGCTGAATCCTCCCGATACGTGGCGGATTCATGACATCCCCACCTCCGGCGGAGATCTGTCGAGCCCGCCCTGGCCTCAGTACATCTTCAGGAACCCGAACCAACCAGCTCCCAACTCCGGCGATTGTTACGTCGAGGTGGAGGTCTCAGACAACGCACCACCCGATGGCGGCGGACGTCACTTCCGGAAGCTGAGAGTCTACTTCCACGTCCTGGACAACCAGCTGAAGATTCAGTCCCTGGGAGAGAACCGGGTCAGAGAGCGGAGCGGCAGCTGAACTTCGGGCGTGTCGTTGATAGCGTTGATTGATCCGATCAGGACAGGTTTCAACACAGAGGGGATGAGCAGAGATCCGGTAAAGCCCCCGCCGTCATGCCGCCAGGCAATAAACGGACGTTCACATTTGGGTGGTGGCCTCGTTTCCATGCATGTTAGCTGAGTTGGAGGGTGAGCAGCCCATTCAGCGTCCAGACGTGGTGCGCGAGCCCGGCCACCATGGCGGGAGACCGTTGGGCGTTTCCATTGCGCCCTTGGATGCGAAGTGTTCTCGGCGTCCAACAGAAGTTGTAGGGAATCACTGTCCTCGAAGAGGACTGTGGCGGCGTTGGGCGCTGCCGGTCGTTGGGACTCTCGGCGGCCGACACCGGCTGCCCCGCCGTCGGTTCGGCAATGGAGCCTGCGGTGGCTCGCCACCTGGGTGTCGCGAGCGACGGCTCCGCGTACGGCGCACGGGTGTGGTCACCGGCACCGCGACCGGTCTGCGCACCCCGGCCTTGGCGGTCGCCACAGCCAGCGCTTCCTGGTAAGGGACTGAATCGGCTCCGGGGGCGTGTTGCGGGTGAAACTCCACGTGTAACCCCCCATGTATCGCAGCTCAAGCCACTCTTCCTGTGAAATGCCCACGGGTGTCACGGCAGCGTTTATCCCATCGGGCCTGGGAGTTATACTGTGAGTGAACCGCAAGTGTCCCTGACCAGGAGAGGCGAAGATGAGCGAAGACAATGCCGCACCGACACCCATGGCCTGGAAGTGGTCCGTACTCTTCTGGTGGGCTCTAGTGGTGGCTGCAGTCCTGGGGGGCATCGCACCCAAGCTGTTCGATCGGGAATCGGCCGCCCTTGTCTGCGAGGTCGTCCTCGTGGCAGCAGCGCTGTTGACCGTCACGGCCGGGGCGCTGGATATCAAGGCTGGGCACGCCAAGGGCTGCCGCTGGGGAACCTGGGCGCTGATGCTGGCCTGCTCCACCATTCCCTTGGCCGAGCTGCCCATCCCGGGAATCAACAGCGTGCTGATCGTCCTCGCCGGGGTCGCAGGCGCCGTGGCCTTCATCGGCGGCGCCCGGGACACCGATTCCAATCGGGCCACCGGAGCCGGGGCGCTGGCCATCGTGGTGATGCTGGCCATCATTGCCCAGACTCCGGCGCTGAATCAGTTCGTGGCCAAACTCTTCGGACTGAAGACCTGGTAAGGACCCGCGCAAAAATAGCTAGTGCGGTGGTCCTAACGCTTCCTTCCTTATCCGTTCGTGTCGAGCTTGTCGAGGCACAGAGCGTCGTTTCGCGGACCGGCCCCTCTCCTGAGCTTGCCGAAGGGTCAGACGATATGGCCGCCCGCTCCATTCATCCCCTTCGGCGTGGCTCAGGACATGCTTCGACAGGCTCAGGACGAAC
>JAJFLN010000212.1 GCA_021772705.1 Candidatus Cloacimonadota bacterium
AAGGCGACCGCCACGGCCACGAGGGACTGATGCATCAGGGGTTCTCCCCTCCGTCCTCGGCTTTGACTGTAATGAAGGGTTTCAGCTTCTCGAGCTTCGTCGGCCCGATGCCCGGCAGAGCGAGAAGCTCGGCCACGGAGCGAAAACTGGCTCGCTGCCGGTAGTCGAGGATGGCCCGGGCCGTCCCAGGACCCACCCCGGGAAGCCGGACAAGCTCCTCGAAGGGAGCCAGGTTCACATCGATGGGTCCCTCCGAGGAAGAGCGGCGAGGCCTTCCCGGAAAGGACATGTGCTCCGAGATAGCATCCAGGAGTGCCGGATCGGCGCCGGGGACCCGGACCAGATCCCGCCGGGAAAGAAGGATGTGGTCCTCCCGGTGCTTCAGGATTGCTTCGGCGGTCTCCACGGTCATGCCCGGCAGGGTCAGCAGCTGCTGCAAGGAGGCCTGATTGGGATCCGGGGCGAGACGAGCTTGCCGAGGTCCGGGTCTCGCTTCCCGGATAGCCGGCTTCTGGCTGGCTCGCCGGCCGAACGAGGCCTTCTCACCGCGCCAGGCCTTGGCGTAGGAACCAGAGAAGAGCGGAACCGCCGAGACTCCCAGGGTCACCAGCAGGGCCAGCAACAGGAATCTCTGTTCTTCGGTGGAGAAGGTCTTCATGGCCGTCGGGAAAAGGAAAGCATGGTATCACGGGATAACAGAGGCCGCATCATTTTCACCCCGATCCGCGTAGTAGGGATTGCCGTTTCACTCTCTTTTCCTGATAATTGTTCAGGTCCCGACAGAACCGGGAGTATTTCATGCCATTCAGACAAGCCCTCATAACCCTGCTGACCCTCCTCCTCGTGGTGGCCATTGCGCCCACGGGACTCGAAGCTTACGAGCTCCGGACCCGGGACATCGTGTTCCTCGTGCGGATCGGGACGAACCAGGACGGCACCCCGGCATTCAGGGTCGCCACCAGTTCGGATCGCGGCGCCGACCGGATCTTCCGCCTCGCGGCCTCCAGCTCGGCTCTCGAGAAGACGGCGGGCTATTACCGGTACGTTCAGCAGGTCAAGAGTCGCCAGCTCCTGGAGCAAGCGGGTCGGTACGGTCTCAATAGCCGGGACAGGCAGACCGCCACATCCCTGCTGGAACCGGACCCCATGTACATCGAGATCAAGCAGGGGGGAGGCGGAGCCTTCAATGACTGGAAGGCCCGATTCACGGTTCGAGGTTCCCGGGGAGGTTCGTCCTACCGGGTCCAGTCCCCCAGAGTCGTTCTGCCCGTCCTCGCCTCTGAGGTCACGGGAGGCGACAGCAAGCTGCTGGAGCAGACTCTGGTCCACGAAGTGGGACATTCGATCATGTCCAAGGCGTATGGACTGCGGGACCTTCCGGACTCCCCTTATCTGAAGCTCTCCCACAGCGGCGGCTCCGTGACGGACAAGCCCTTCGCCGTCATCGAGGGGTGGGCCGAGTTCATCGGCGCTTACTACACGAACCGCCTCACCATCGCCAAGGACCCGAGCAACTCCATCTCGAACAACCTCTATTCCTACAACGCCAACGGCACACCGAAGTCGGCCAACGAGCTCTTGGTCACGGAGGGCTGGGTCGCCACCGTTCTCTGGCAGATCGCTGCCCGGAGCGGCATTCAGAATGCGATGGAGAAGCTGACCAAGGTCATGGTTGAAACCAAGCCTCGCAGCTTTGCCAAGTATCTCGAGGATTTCCAGCGCATGTATCCCCAGGATGCCTCCAGGCTGCGCCAGATCGTAGCCGGGGCCAGCCACGGCCGTATCTATTCTGGAAGTTATAACGGCGGCGGCGGCGGAAACGGTGCGGTCTCGACCTACCTCGGCCAGTACACGGCCTCTGTGGACCGATACATGCGTCTTCGATATGCCTATCTCTCCGGTAACGGTTACTACGCCTCCGAGCGTAACCGGATCGGCCGGGCCGCCCAGGAAGAGTCCCGCAAGCTGTCGTCGCTGGAGTCCCGCATCCACCGAGACGTCCTCTCCGGCCGAGGTTCGGGAGAGACGATGGCCTCCCTGCAGAACATGGCCCGGCAGTACGAGCAAAAGTACCAGGACGTCCGCCAACGCCTCAGCCGGATGCCCCGGTACTCCCGCCGGCAGGCATATGGGATGGAGGCTGAAGCCCAGATCCTGGGTGAGATCGTCGACCGCCAGTACCGCCTCGTCCGCTCCCTGGAGCAGCAACCTGTTTACAGGACATCTCATGATCGTTACAGAGCGCCCTCCGCGCCCTCCGCGCCCTCCGCGCCCTCCACGCCTGCCGCCCCGGTCACGGACAAGGACGCCTACAAGAACCTTGTGGACAGGCTGAAGACCGGCGACGTGGACTCGGCACGACAGGCGCTCGAGGCCTATCGCGAGACCTCCCACGATGGACACGATCACACGGGATCGCACGAAGGTCACAACCATTGAGCTTCCCACGTCGAGGGCAGCGACGGGGCTGAAATCAGCTGACAGGAGCTGAAACGGATGGGATCTCTCCCTCTCAGGCGCCCCGACTGGCCCCAGCCTCGAGTCTCCGGAACACTCAGAGGAGGTTACCCATGATTGAGCCCATGGATCTGGGCGGGGCTCTGGAGGAATCGGCCCTCTTCAACAAGCTGCACTCCGAGGACCTGGACATCGTCGCCGGGCTCGTCCACGAGGGCGAGATCGAGAAGGGCCAGATCCTGTTCCGGGAACACGACCTCAGTGACTGCCTCTACATCGTTCGCCAGGGGGTGCTCTCCCTGTACAAGGAGTTCGGCGGGGGGACCAAGATTCTCATCGCCAGCATCGGCAGCGGCGAGTTCCTGGGCGAGATGGGGCTGGTCTGTGACGAGCCACGCTCCCTGACAGCGGAGGCAATGCAGGATGTCTCGTACTGGAGGCTGAGCCAGACAGATTATCGGCGGCTCTGCATGACCCAGCCTTCGGTGGGCATGACCGTCAACCGGAACATCGCCATGGTCCTGAGCCACAGGCTGGTGACGGCCAACGAAAGAATGGTCAAATCCCTTGGATCCGGCGGAGACAAAGCGAGTCTCGCTCTTCTGGCGGAAGTGCTGGCCGAGACGTTGCATCGACCTCGGTAACCAGACTCGAGGTCGCCAACAGGAAGATCGGGGCAATCAGTCGACGGGCTCGAGACTGAGGAGGCACTGGTAGGGTACGAACCCCGCCAGCTCCAAGGCCACGCCTTTGCCTTGCTGCCAGAAGGCTATCAACTCTGACTCATCGTCGACGGAGAAGTACCTGGCGCTGGCAAGATAGCCTTTCTCCGTCAGAGTTTGATGACTCCGGGGACCCGTATGGGTCCGAGCACCAGCCTTGAGCACGGCCAGCTCGAAGACGACACTCCCCGATACGGTCTGAATGCCCAATCTATACTTTCGCTCCGGATCTATAGCACTTGATAGAATCATGGCTCTTCCCCTTTCTATCAGGTGAGACCTTCGAAAGGCAATGGAACGAGTCGTTCCGGTCTGATAGGCTGGGTACTCGATTCCAGATAGCCGATCAACTGGCAACCTCCTGTTCAGGACAAGATCGGCGAGATGACCTCGCAGCGGAAGGGAGATAGCCGTGGCCCAGCAGAAGAATCAGGACCCGAACGCCTCCAAGATTCTGATCGTCGATGATGACGATGATGTGCGGGAAGTTCTGTCCCGACTCGTGGCCAGCAGCGGCTACCGCGTCCTCAAGGCCAGGGGTGGGCAGGAAGCGCTCAAGACCCTGGCAAACGAGAAGGTCGACCTGATCCTTCTGGACCTCATGATGCCCGACATGGACGGCTTTGCGACCCTGCAGCATATGCAGAGCCAGCCGAGTTGCAAGAGTCTGCCCGTGATCATTCTCTCGGCCAAGGGGGACAAGGAGTCGGTCCTGAAGGCGCTCAAGAACGGGGCCGTCGACTACGTCCACAAGGGAACCGACCCGGACGAACTCCTGGCCCGCATCGAGGTGCACCTGACTCTCCAGAAGTGGCGCCAGAAGGCGATGGCCGACTACGGCGAAATGATCAAGAAGCAGATGCAGGCCAAGTACCGCATCTTCTGAGATCGCTCGCCCGCCGCGACGCCCCGGGGGCTCTGGTGGGTCAAACAGGCCAGGGGAGACATGTGCGGAACGTGCTCTGCACGATCGGCTCCTTCCTGCCGATGATACCTGGATGGGGATCCGGGTGCATGTCACCCAGGGGGTCCCCTCCTCCGTTC
>JAJFLN010000213.1 GCA_021772705.1 Candidatus Cloacimonadota bacterium
AGAGCACTGTCGATGGAGCCCTTGGCTGGGGCTCGAGGCAAAACCCCGATTCAACGACTCCGAAGCCCGAAGCCCTCTCTCACACCTTCAATCCCACCATCAGCAATTCAATGGCGGCAAATCGCCTCGGTGCACCAGCCAAGGGCTCCATCGACAGTGCTCTGCGGACGGCTCTGGGGGCATTTTCGAAGTGTTCCTTCAGCTGCGACAGCGTCTCCTCATCGCCATCACCGTGGCGTATCCAGGTCTCCACGTCGCAGGGCACCAGGCGGGCTTCGACGCGGACCAGCAGCAGGCCGCCTTCTTGAAACAACTCCCGCCAACGACGGGCGTCAGGATAGCGGACCTCCCCCTCTCCGTCCCGGATGTCGTGGGCGGTGTGCAGAAAGTCGCCGGCCTCGCCTCGGGAGGGGGAGACGAAGTCCAGTATTCCCGCCAGGCCTTCCGGAGCCAGGACCCGGCCGATCTCCTCCATGGCCCTCTCGGGAACCGAGACGTGGTGGAGGGCGTAGCGGCTGGCAACGGCGTTGAATGAACCGGTCCGGAGGGGCAGCTCCAGGGTATCGCCGGAGCAGCTGAACAGGTTGTGACGCCAGGGTGGACGGGACACTTCGGCCTCTCCACGGCGGACATCCAGACCGACGACGGTGGCTCCCCGAGCTGCGGCGAGCCGGGCCACGGGGCCCGAGCCGGTGCCCACATCGAGGCAGCTCATGCCTCTACGAAGGCGCAGAGCGCCGATCAGCCGGTTCAGAGAGGGGTCGGGACAAAACATGTGGACTGGGGAACGGTCGATTGTGGACTCTGTATTGCGGTCAAAGAACGGAATAATGGCTGCCGAACGACATCTCGAATCTACACTCTATCGTGACGATTCCGACACGTGGTTCCGCAGATCTCGAGCCGGGCGAAGGCCGACGGGCCGGAAGTGCTCGACCCGTGCCACAAGCGGCGGAACGATGGGACCGTCCAGGCGACCCGGCACACTATCCTGTCACTTGCATCTTCGGGAGGTCCAGAGGACATGACGAAACGAGTCTACAACTTCTCAGCCGGTCCTGCGGTATTGCCCGTTCCGGTCCTTGAAGAAATCCAGCAGAACCTGATGTCCCTCCCGGGTGTGGGAATGTCCGTCCTGGAGATCAGCCATCGATCCGGCACGTTCCAGCAGATCATCGACGAGGCCGACACCCTGTTCCGGAAGCTTCTGTCCGTCTCAGACGACTACGAGATCCTCTTCCTCCAGGGCGGGGCGACCATGCAGTTCTCCATGGTCCCGGCAAACCTGATGATTCCCGACAAGGGCGCCGACTACGTCCTGACCGGCACGTGGTCCCAGAAGGCCCTCAAGGAGGCGAAGAAGGTCGGCACGGCCCGCACCTCCGCCTCCTCGGAGAAGGAGGGCTTCAATCGCATTCCCGCCCAAGGCGAGCTGGAGATCAACCCCTCGAGCTCCTATCTTCACTACACGTCGAACAACACCATCTTCGGCACCGAGTTCGACTACGTTCCCGACGCCGGTTCCGTTCCCCTGGTGGTGGACGTCTCCTCCGACTTCCTGAGCCGCCCCTTCGACGTGGCCCGCCACGGCCTGATCTATGCCGGAGCCCAGAAGAATGTGGGCCCTGCCGGAGTCACGGTGGTGCTGATACGCAAGGACCTGCTGGAGCGAGTGCCGGCGAACCTGCCGACCATGATGGACTACGGTGAGATGGCGAAGGGCAAGTCCCTCCTGAACACGCCTCCCACGTTCTGCATCTACGCCGTCGGTCTGGTGCTGAAGTGGATCGACTCTCTGGGCGGCCTGGCCGAGATGGAGAAGCGAAACATCGAGAAGGCCCAGCTACTCTACAGCGCCATCGACGGCTCCAGCGGATACTACCGAGGACATGCGAAGACCGAGAGCCGGTCCCGGATGAACATTCCTTTCCGCCTTCCATCGGAAGATCTGGAGAAGAAGTTCCTCAAGGAGGCGACGGCGGCGGGATTCGATGGTCTGAAGGGGCATCGATCCGTGGGCGGATTGCGTGCTTCGATATACAATGCCTTCCCGAAGGAGGGCGTGGAAGCTCTCGTCTCGTTCATGAAGGAGTTCCAAACCACCAACGGTTGATCCACAGGACCGGCTGAAACCGGCGGCGGAACTCGTTCTCAGCCCCCGAATCTCCCCCATGCCGAAGCTCCCCCCGCTGCACCCCGACAATCTCTCCCAGGAACTGGAGAGAATCCTTTCTCTCTCACACCACGATCCCCACGGGGTTCTGGGAATTCACCTGACCTCCGGCGGAGTCGTCATCCGCAGCTACCGGCCGGAGGCCGAGAAGATCCGGGTGCTGATCCAGGGTCGTGAGCCAGTGGAGATGGACCGGCTCCATGAGAACGGGATCTTCCAGGCCATCTTCCGTTACGACGACCAGCCGTTCCCATACCAGCTGGAGGTGTCTTATCCCGGTGGCGCCACGTTCACCATCCGGGATCCCTACGCATTCCTCCCCACCCTGGGCGACCTGGACCTCCATCTCGCTCAGGAAGGGCTTCACCAGGGCTTGCACCACAAGCTGGGGGCCCACCCGCAGACCCTCGACGGAGTGCCGGGAGTCTCTTTCGCCGTCTGGGCTCCCACGGCCCAGAGCGTCAGCGTCGTCGGTGAGTTCAATCGCTGGGATGGCCGGCTTCACGCCATGCGCCACCTGAAGGCCTCCGGTTTCTGGGAGATCTTCATCCCCGACACCGGTGACGGCACGGAGTACCTCTACGAGATCACGCCTCAGGTTGGAGTTCGGTTCCTGAAGATGGACCCCTACGGCTTCGCCACCCGCCCTCCTCCGGCCATGATGTCCGTCGTCTTCTCATCCAGATACAAGTGGAAGGACACCAGGTGGCTCCAGGAGCGGAAGAAGCGCAACGCCCTGACCTCGGCCATGAACATTTACGAGGTCCACATGGGTTCATGGCGCAGGGTCGCGGAGGAGAAGGACCGGTCCCTGACCTACGCCGAGCTCGCCCGGGAGTTGCCGGCTTACGTGAAGGAGATGGGCTTTTCCCACGTGGAGCTCCTGCCCCCGGCGGAGCATCCCTTCGGCGGCTCATGGGGCTATCAGGTCAGCAACTACTTCTCGCCCACGGCCCGCTACGGTTCGCCGGACGATCTGCGGCTCCTGATCGACGCCTTCCATGAAGCAGGCATCGGGGTCATCATCGACTGGGTCCCGGCCCACTTCCCGAAGGACGAGAAGGCTCTGGCCCTTTTCGACGGGACGGCTCTCTACGAGCATCTGGACCCACGGCAGGGCTCTCATCCGGACTGGGGAACTCTGGTCTTCAACTACGGCCGGCCGGAAGTGAAGAACTTCCTCATCGACAACGCGCTCTTCTGGATTGACGAGTATCACGTCGACGGCCTGCGGGTAGACGCCGTGGCTTCCATGCTCTACCTGGACTACAGCCGCAAGGACGGCGAATGGGTCGCCAACAAGTTCGGTGGCCGGGAGAACCTGGAAGCTATCGACTTCATGAAGGAGCTCAACGACGCCGTCCGGGACCGCTATCCCGGGGTGATGGTCATCGCCGAGGAGTCGACGTCCTGGCCGATGGTGAGTCGGCCCACCCACCTGGGAGGGCTCGGTTTCAACCTGAAGTGGAACATGGGCTGGATGCACGACAACCTGGAGTACTTCTCCCGGGACCCCCTGTTCAGGAAGTTCATCCACACCAAGCTCACCTTCGGGATGTTCTATGCCTACAGCGAGAACTTCATCCTGCCCCTGTCCCACGACGAGGTGGTCCACATGAAGGGCTCCCTGCTGGGCAAAATGCCCGGCGACGGGTGGCTCAAGTTCGCCAACCTGCGGGCGATGCTGGCTTACATGTGGGGCCACCCGGGCAAGAAGCTGCTTTTCATGGGAGCCGAGCTGGGCCAGATCCGGGAGTGGAACCACGACGGCAGCCTGGACTGGCACCTGCTGGAGGATCCTGCCCACGCCGGCATGCACCTGCTGATGCGGGACCTGAACCGGCTCTACCGAACGGAACCTGCCTTCTGGGAGGCGGACTTCGACCCCGTCGGTTTCAAGTGGATCGATGTCAACAATGCCGACGAGAACGTGGTGGCCTTCATCCGATTCGACGCCAAGGGCGGCAAGCCCATCATCGGTGTGGCCAACTTCGCCCCCGTCCTCAGGGAGTCCTTCCGCATCGGTGTCCCCGGTCGAGGAATGTACCGGGAGGTCCTCAACACCGACGCCGAGTGCTATGGCGGCAGCAACGAGGGCAACTCGGGACAGGTCAAGGCCAAGCCGGTCTCCTCCCACGGCCATGACTGGTGCCTGGACGTCAAGCTGCCTCCACTTTCGGTGATCTACCTGAAGCCTGAAGCCCCGGAGCCGGAGGCCCCGGAGGAGTTCCGGCCGATCCGCTCTTTGGTTCCCTACGAGGAAGTGGAAGAGGAAGTAGAGGAGGACAACGGCGAGGAGCCGAGTTCGAACGCCCCTCCTCCCCCCACGAAGAAACCGGCCAGAAAGAGGCAGGCTACCCGAAAACCGGCGGCGAAGAAGCCGGCACCGGCGAAGAAGAGACCTGCCAGGAAGAAGTAGGGGGGCAGGTTGTGATGCCCGTCACACTGTGGTAACTATTCAGGTCGGTGCTGGAGCCGGTCGCGTCGACCGGACCGCTGCCGAGGATTCATGGAAAACAACGAGCGGCCCAGGCCGCTGAGCTACATCGTCACCGTCCCTTTCTGGGGCGTCAAGATGCCCCCCTTGGGAGCGGCCTATGTCGCCGCTGCCGCCGAGGAGGCTGGGTATCCGGTCAAGCTCGTCGACCTGAATGTGGAGTGCTTCGACCACGTCCGAGGCGATCCGGCCTTCGAAGTCATGTGGCAGACCAATCCACCGGACATGACAGCCCAGGAGGCCACGAACCGGGTCTTCGACGCCACTCGGCCAGTGATCGACGCCTTCATTGATGAACTCCTGTCCAGTGGAGCGGCTCTTCTCTCCCTGTCGTTGAACTACCGGAACCTCGATTTCGGTGACCGTCTGGTCAAGCGCCTCCGCGAAGTGGCCCCGGATTTCATGGTTCTCTATGGTGGGCCTGAGAGCTTCGCCCAGCAGAAGACCCAGACGTTCCACCTCCATGGCGCCGATGTCTGGGTCGTGGGCGAAGGCGAGCGGGTCTACGTGGACGTTCTGGCAGCGCTCTGGGAAGGGCGGACCCTGGAAGGAATCCCGGGAGTGGTGGTGAAGCGAGGCGGGGTCACCTACTCGCCCTTCACGCCTCGAAAGCCAGAGATGAAGCTCGATCGGCTCCCCTACCCCACCTATGAGGGTCTGCCGCTCCACAAGTACTCCACCAGCAAGCTTCCCATGCTCCTGAGTCGAGGCTGCGTCTGCCACTGCCGCTTCTGCGTGGACTACATCCTCAACGCTCCCTACAGGTTCCGGAGCCCGGAGGCCGTCATCGAGGAGATGAAATTCCACCTCGAGAAGAACGGTTCCGGCGAGTTCGCTCTCAACGATCTGCTGTGTAACGGGAACATGAAGCAGCTCGAGAAGATCTGCGACACCATCGTCGAGTCCGAGCTTCCGGTTCACTGGGATAGCTACGCCATCGTCCGCAAGGAGATGAAGCCTCCCATCCTGGAGAAGATGCGCAAGGCGGGCTGTACCAACCTCTGTTACGGCACCGAGAGCGGCAATGATCGGGTCCTGAAACTGATGGGCAAGTTCGCCGGAGCCGACATCGCCAAGCAGAATATCCGGGATACTCACGAAGCCGGAATCCGGACCTCGCTGAACATCATCGTCGGCTATCCCGGGGAGCAGGAGGAGGAGTTCACCGACACCCTGGCTTTCCTCGAAGAGCTGGCTCCCTGGATCGACGAGGTTACCAATGTCTCGAGTCTGGTGGTCATGCCCGGCAGCTTCATCTCGGAGCACGTGAAGGAGTTCGGCATCCCCTATCTGGACGTGGCCGACAGCTGGGTCGATGAGCTGGGGAGTACGCCGGAGAAGCGCGGCCGCCGCGTCGAGCGGGTCTTGGAGCTGATCAATCGCAAGGGCCTGGGCAAGGAGATCATCAACCACGACTACTTGACAGCGAAGCACATCATGATCACCGCCGTGGTCCCTTGCGACGGGAGCGCCCCGGATCGACAGCTCTACAGGGAAGTGACCAACTATCCCTTCCAGTTGATCCTGGCCGGCGACGGACTGGAAGACGTGCCGACGCAGCCTCGGCTGCAGACGATCATTAGAGGTCCTGGCGAGACCCTGGCCAGCTGTGTGAACAAGGCCGTGGAGCAGGCAGCCGGTCGCTACGTTACTCTCACTCCGCCGGGCAAGCCGCCGAACCGGAGCATGCTGTTCAACATGTTCAAATCCATGGAGAACACGCCCATCGCCCACTTCGGCTTTCCCCGTCAACCCGGGTCGCAGGGCATCTTCTTCCGGAAGGTCTCGTGGCAGGAAGTTGGAGGCCTCGATGAGAGTTTCGGCCCCGAGGCCTGGCTGCAGGACCTGCTGATGCGAGCCCATCTCTGGGGCTACGCTTCCACCTCGGTCCTGGACTCCGCCGTCGAGGGAGACCATGGCGAGCCGGCATTCGCCGCCCCGTCGCCTCAGGCCGCCCGGAACGCGCTGGAGCTGGTTCTGAAGAACTACCCGAGCATTCTGCTCAAGAAGGACGGATTCCGGGTGGCCAGGCGCCTCCTGGGGCGGATGCGACCGAGCCGCAGCAATCCTCTGTCCCCCTTGCAGCACCTGGCCGGCTACTACCACGCCCTGATCGATTTCCCCCGAACCCTGTCGGAGCGAAGGCGAATCCTCTGTCAGATGACGATTCCCGACGACGAGGCCGGCCGGTTCCTGGAAGCTCTAGAGGCCCTAGAGGGCTGAGCCTCCGGTGCCGGAGGCGCTCCGTCCTTCGATCAGCCCACCGCCCAGAACCATCCCGGCTGCGTCATAAAACACCGCGCTCTGCCCGGGCGAGGGTGCCAGCTGGGGCTCGTGGAAATGAATCCGGGCGCGAGTATCGGTCTCGGGTGTCACCATCGCCTCGTGAGTCACGGTTCCGTATCGCACCTGTACTTGACACTCCAGAGGCTGTTCGGGGCGCCCAATGCCGCACCAGTTGATCCGCGTCACGACCAGCTCGCCGATCAGCAGTTCATCCCGCTCTCCCAGGACAACCTGGTTCCTGGCTGCGTCAATGTGCAACACGTACCGTCTCCCGTTGAGCGCCACCCCGAGCCCTCGCCGCTGGCCAACGGTGTAATAGGCAGCCCCTCGGTGGCGTCCCAGGACCTTGCCTTGACGGTCGACGAAGTCTCCCGGCTCGATCGCCTCGCCTACCCGCCCCTCGAGGAAGTCCCGGTAATCGCTTGCCACGAAGCAGATGTCCTGGCTCTCGGGCTTGTCGCTCGTCACCAGCCCCAGATCCCTGGCGATCTGCCGGGTCCTGTCCTTCGAGAGGCTCTCGAGGGGGAACAGGGCACTTGCCAGCTGTTCCTGGGACATCCCGTACAGCGTGTAGGACTGGTCCTTGTTCATGTCCAGGGCCCTGAAGAGACCGTAACGTCCTGTCCTCTCCACTTTCGCCAGCCGGACGTAGTGCCCCGTGGCGACGCGCCCGGCGCCGACGGCCCGGGCTCGGTCCAGCAAGCTGCCGAACTTCAGCTGGCTGTTGCAGATGAGGCAGGGGTTCGGTGTCCGGCCGGCGAGATATTCTTGAACGAAGTTATCGATCACCCGCTCCTCGAACTGGCCCGCCAGGTTGATCACATAGAAGGGAAT
>JAJFLN010000214.1 GCA_021772705.1 Candidatus Cloacimonadota bacterium
GGTCGCTGGTGTAGTCGTAGGAGACGTTGTGCCGGAAGGCGATGAGATTCAGGAGTCCCAGGATCCCTGTGACCCCCAGGATCAGCACTAGGTTGTTGAGGCCGAGGGCGAACTTCTTGTGGAAGAAGTTCTGCTGGATCCAACGGTAGTTGGTGGCGAAGGCGAAGGCGATGCAGAGGGCGCCGACGACGGCCACTCCGAGAGCGATGTTCACCTGGTCGTCACTGGCGGTGCCGATGGCGACGGCGACGAACTCCAGGAAGATGCCGATGGGCAGGGCTGGTGAACTGGTGGGGCTGCCGGCGTGGGTCCGGCGGCTGTAGCGGGTATCGGTAGCTTGATGAGTCATCTGGGCCGCCTCCTAACGCCACCGGTTGGCTTCGAGCATCCGGATGGACGCAAAGATGGTAAGGACCATGAAACTGACATAGAAAAAGATGTCCTTGGAGTTGAGCAGCCCCTGCAACAGGTCTTGCTGGGGCCGATAGATAGAGATGTACTCGACGATCACCGAGGCCTTGTCGCCGACCCATCCCTTGGCCATCTCCATCAGGTAGAGCATCACGATGAGGCCCACGCCGAGGACGCCGGCGATCATTGTGTCGGCCACCAGGCTGCTGGCGAAGAGTCCGATGCCGACGTAACAACCGGCCAGCAGGACCAGGCCGATGAACCCGCTCTTGACGGGTCCCATGTCGAGATCACCGAACTGGGAGAGGATGTAGGGATAGATCAGAGTGATGCAGAGCATCAGGGTGACGAAGGTGTAGCAGGCGAGAAACTTGCCCACCACGATCGCCGTGTTCGACACCGGGGAGGTGAAGAGCAGTGAGATGGTCTGGCGTCGCTTCTCTTCCGCCAGGAGTCTCATGGTGAGGAAAGGAACGATGAAGAGCAGGTAGACGCCCATGTTGCCGTAGGCGGGAGCCATGTAGGCCAACCGATACTGGATGAGGGCGTTGAAGATCAGGCCGGAGAGTAGCAGGAAGGCTCCGGTGACCACGTAGGCGATAGGAGATATGAAGTAGGACTTCAACTCCTTCTTGTAGATGCACCATGTCTTGAGCATTCTGGTTGGTTCCTCCTTACTGCTGAGTCTGGGAATCCTCAGACTCCGAAGCCTGGGCGGGGGAGTCGGAGGACTTGTCCTCCGTGCCCAGCTCGGGATGATGGGTCAGGGTGCCGAGGCGGCGAGTTTCCTCGTCGCCGGTGGTGAGTTTGATGAACACCTGTTCCAGGCTGATCTCCGGAGGCCGGAGTTCCAGGATGGGCCACTTCTTCTTCGACATGAGGTCGAACATGGGTCCTCGGGGGTCAGCGCCGGAGTCGGTCTCGATGAAGAACAGAGGCGCCTCGGAGTCCTCTTGGTTCTCCTCGCAGAGGACCCGCTGGACGCCTTCGATATCGGCGAGCCGCTTCTTCAGTTCCTCTCTGGGGCCCCGGGCACGCAGCACGTAGTGATCGGCGCCCAGTACCTCCTTGGAGAGTTCGGACTCTGTTCCGGAGCCGACGATCCGGCCTTCGTTGATGACCAGGATCTTCTCACAGGTCATGTGAACTTCCGGCAGGATGTGGGTGGAGAGGATGACGGTTCGCTCTTGGCCCAGGTTCCGGATCAGTTCGCGGATCTCGATGATCTGCTTCGGGTCCAGACCGGTGGTGGGCTCGTCGAGGATGAGGAGCCTTGGATCGTGGACCAGAGCCTGGGCCAGCCCGACTCGCTGCTGATAGCCTCGGGACAGATGAGCGATGAGACGGTCCTTGACGTCCCAGGTGCCCGTCTCCTCCAGGGCTCGGCGGACCTTCTTGGATCGGTCGCGGCCCGGGACTTCCTTCAACTCCGCCACGAAGTCGACATAACCTCGGACGGACATCTCGGGATAGAGGGGCGGGTTCTCGGGCAGGTAGCCCAGCTGTCGTTTGACGGCCATGGGCTCCTCGAATATGTCGTGTCCGGCGATCCAGGCCTTCCCGAACGTCGCTGGCATGAAGCAGGTGAGGATCTTCATGGTCGTCGTCTTGCCGGCCCCGTTGGGGCCGAGAAGCCCGACAATTTCCCCATCCTCTACTTCGAATGACAGCTTGTCGATGGCCTTGAAATCTCCGTAGAGCTTGGTCAGTCCCTCGACTCGTATCATGATTCGGATCACACTCCCTTTTCAAGCTGCTCTCAGTTGATGACGCCACGCGTTAGGAAAGGCAACGTCAACCGCCTATCCGACACGGAACAGCAGGAACAATTCGGTATCATATGTCGGGGGAGCAGTCAAGTCCGAGCGCCCGTCGCGGGTGCATGTCCCGTAGGGGGTCCCCTGGCCTATTCCGGATCCGTTCGCCCCACTATGGATGCCCGCATCCAGGACGACTGAATGGCCGAGTTTTCCCGATCCGTTCGTCTGAGCCTGTCGAAGGATGAATGGAGCGGGCGGCCATATCGTCTGAGCTTGTCGAGGGGCCCACAGGCGCTTGCTTCGGCGTTTTGGCCTTGGCCAGTTCGCGCAGCTTTTCCCAATCCTCGGCGATCAAGGCCCGCTTCT
>JAJFLN010000215.1 GCA_021772705.1 Candidatus Cloacimonadota bacterium
CGTGAACGAGCAACATCGGCACGTGCCAGAAGGGACGGTCCGGGGCTCCTTCCACTCGCTGGCTGACCACGTCGAACCAGCCATCGCGGGTCGTGAGCTGACTCCAGGTGGGCAATGTGGCCCAATCGCAGGGAGCGGCGAAGTAGAGGGCGGACCCGACACCCAGCAGAAGGACCATCGCGGCCGCGACTGCCACGGTGATCCAGCTGGGTCGATCGACTCGCTTTCTGAGCCGGTACGCCACGGGAATGCAGCAGAACAGAATGGAGAGAACCACCTCGAAGCGGATGAAGGCAGCGAGCCCGATAGCCGCTCCCGCCTCCAGTTCACGGGACCTGCACGGGCGCTCGATCAGCCTGATGCCCGCGAAAAGCAGCAGGACGTAGAGGAACACCAGCGGAGCCTTGTGGAGAGGACCTGACAGCAGCACAGTGATAGCTGCCAGCCCCAGCGCCCACCGGGTTGGCATGACCCTGCGGCACGCCAGGAAGAGCAGCACCGCCGCGGCGATACGAACGGCCACCATGGCCCGGCGGAAGACGAGAACATCCACCCCGAACAGGCGAAACAGACCCGCCACCAGCTGGTGACGGCCGGTCCAGAGATCGGCGAAGTCACGGCAGACGAGCTGGCCGTCCATGACTCGAACGGCGCTGTCCACAACGAGTCCCTCATCAGAGATGTTGAAGCCGACGTCGTAGAAGCTCCCGAGATAGAGCAATCCGAAGAGCAGGATCAGCAGCACCGGACCCTTGCGAGAGCCGATGGCCTGGGAGCTCCCGGACGCCCGGAGATCCGGTCTGTTTTCACCTTGTAGATTCATCACTGCTTTAACCCCAATGCCGGTGAGATAAGACGGATTTTGTTGTAGTGGGGCTCAGCCCCACACCCCGTTGGGGGAGCCAGCTCCCCCAAACCCCCAATTGGACTGGTGGGACTGAGAGGCACGATGAACACTTGTAATGACATACGAGAGATCGACCTGTCCATCGGGGTCCAGGGGCCACTGGCTCCTGGCGGGAGTTCGAGGGCGGAGCCCTCGTTTTCAAACATTCCTTCCGCTCATTCATAGGTATCGGCTTTAACCCGGACGAAATGGCCGCTGTCATCGTACCCCCCTTGCCAGTTCATGGCATACTGTCCCATGCTAGCGGATTGGATCGACTACCCAACCAGAAGCTGCTGTTCCACTCCGTGCCCCACTGGTTTGCGGTCTGTAAATTGCGGGGATCCGACAGCCCATGAAACTCCTGAAGTACATCACGTTCTTGACCGTTCTCGCACTCCTGGGCTTGCTCGGGTGGCAGCGATACCTGGAACGTCAAATCGAAGACAAGATCGACGGCGGGTTTGCCGCCCTTCGGAGTTCCCTCGTCGCAGGGCTGGATCCTGCCCGGTCGGATGATTCATTCCGCAGCGAACGAATCTCGAAGAAGATCATGGCTCGTCTGCACGAGCTCGAGGACCACTTCGAGAGCACTCCCCCCGGCACGGGCCATATGGCGGAGCTGCTGACGCAGGGATTCCGAGGTTCCAGTCTGACCTGTGGTTCGTCACAGCTGCTCAGAGACGATCCGGGCTTCCAGGTAACACGGAGCCGGCTCGAGGACTGCGAGCGACTGGATGCCGCGTCGTTCTTGAAGTCCTTCAGAGAGTACCTGAGCCGATACAGCTCCATTCACAGAAGTCACTTCCAGATAGTCGATCTGGAGCTGCCAGACGCCCAGACGCTTCGAGTGCGAACGGTGGTCAATTACGAGCTCTTGGGCCGAACCTCGCAGGGAACTCTGTTGCAGACAAACGGGCGCTGGAACGTGGCGTGGCAAGCGTCGACGGAGGCAGGCCCCTGGAAGATGCTCACGCTCGATCTCGAGGCCAGCTCATCGAGTGAAGTCCCACAGCCCCTGTTCTCGGATCGCAGCAGCTCCGTCCTGGGCGGCATCCCCTCCTATCGATCTCAGGTGAGTGTCAGCATGGATCGCTGGAGGGAGACTCTCGACGGCGCACTGGGCTTCGACCCCTCGTACATTCAGGGAGTCTCGGTGGGAGACGCCGACGGTGACGGCTGGGATGACCTGTTCATCGCCCAGCCCTCGGGGCTGCCAAACCGCCTGTATCGCAATCGTGGCGACGGCACCTTCGAGGACATCACCGATGTATCTCAGCTGGGAATCCTGGACGACACATCCATGGGCCTCTTCGCCGATGTCGACAACGACGGGGATCAGGACCTGGTCGTCTCTCTGATGGTCCACGGTATTGTCCTCTTCCGCAACCATGGCGGAGGCAGTTTCCGCCTCGAGAACTCCGCTTTCCAGGCTCCTACCGAGCCTTCCGGTTCGTTTCTCGGCCTCAGCGCCGTGGACTATGATCGAGACGGACTGCTCGACATCTACCTGAACTCCTACTCCGCGGGGCATCGGCCCAGGGACTACCGGCCTCTACCGTACATGGATGCCCGCAATGGCGGCGCCAACACGCTCTATCGGAATGTCGGAGGCGGCGTGTTCGAGAACGTGACCGTTCAAGCCGGGCTGAACCAGAACAACCGGCGATGGAGCTTCGTGGCCAGCTGGGAAGACTACGACGACGACGGTTGGCCCGACGTCTACGTGGCCAATGACTGGGGTCTGAACAATCTGTATAAGAATCAAGGCGACGGCACATTCCGCGATGCATCCTCCGAGCTGGGGGTAACGGACCGGGGGGCTGGAATGGGAATCGCCTGGTTGGACCACGATCGCGACGGATTGATGGATCTCCACGTCAGCAACATGTGGTCCTCGGCGGGGCATCGCGTCGCGCCCCAGCCTAGCTTCGCGCCCGGCGCCTCGAGGGAGTTCAAGAAGGACCTGGCGAAGTTCCGGCGAGGCAACTCGCTGTATCGCAACCTGGGAGGCGGCCAGTTCGAGGACATTACGGACCAGAGCGCGATCTCCCGAGGGCACTGGTCCTGGGACAGCACGGCCTTCGACTGCGACAACGACGGTTATGAGGACCTGCTGGTCACGAACGGGTTCATAACGGGGCACAGGCTCGATGATCTTTGAAGCGTGATCTGGCGGCAGGTTCTGTCGCAGTACGAATCGAATGACGATGCACACCTCCGAGTGTATCGCCGCAATGTTGACGCCATCTTCACCCTGGTGAGGGAGGGCGTCTCCTGGAGCGGTCACGAACGGGACGTCTTCTTCCTCAACAATCGGGACGGCACATTCTCCGACGTGTCGGGCACCTCCGGGGTCGACTTCGACCAGGACGGACGTGGAATCGCTCTGACGGATCTGGATCGAGACGGAGATCTGGAAGCCTTCGTCAAGACCCGTAACGGTCCCGGCCTTCGGGTTCTCTGGAACGATCAGCAGTCGGGCAACGGGGCGCTGGCGATCCGCTTGAAGGGAGTGAAGAGCAACCGTGACGCCATCGGCACCCGGGTGACCGTCGAGCTCGCCAGCGGTCCCGTGACGCGAGCCCTCCGGGCCGGTGAGGGATTCGTCTCGCAGAACTCCAAGCAGCTGCACTTCGGCTTGGGTGACGCTAAGGAGATCGAGGCCGTTCGCATTCGCTGGCCCAGCGGAGAGGAGGTCCGGCTTCAGGGCGTTGAGCCTGGAACGCGCATCTCAGTCGTCGAGGGCGAGGCCGCCTATGAGAGCCAGCCGCTCTCGGCCCTCAGTCCTCTTCCGGCGTCACCGGTCACAACCCTGGCGAGCACACCCCCTCCCTACGACGGAACCTGGCTCATCGAACCCGTACCGGCGCCCACCTTCGAGCAGAGGGATCTGGGCGGGAAGACGCAACGCCTCTCGGACTATCAGGGACGCCGGGTCCTTCTCGTCTTCTGGGCATCCTGGTGCCGGAACTGCTTCCCCGAGTTGAAGGCGCTGCAACAGGCCAAGGCCGAGATCGAGGCGGCCGGAGGCGCGGTCCTGGCGATTTCGGTCGACAAGCCTGAGGATGCCGGCAAGGTCCAGGCGCTGGCTCGCGAGCTGGGTCTCGAGTATCCCGTGATGATCGCCTCCAAGAAGGTGTGGACGGAATACAACGCAGTGAAACGAACCCTCTTCGATATCCTGAAGGACATGGAGGTCCCCTCATCCATCTTGGTGGACGAGAAGGGGGAGATGAGCAAGATTTACGTTGGCCAGGTCGATGCGGGCCTGGTCCTTCGGGATCTGAGGAGCAGAGCAACGACTCGCGAGGAGTTTCTGGCCAGAGCCGTACCCTATCCCGGAGAGTTTCTCGAGGCCCCCTACCGGGACTGGGCAGTCAACCTGTTCTATGCCTGGCAAGCCGGGGCACGGGACTACGCCCTCACTCTTCGGCCCCGGGTCGTTCAGTGAAGGTAGCTTCCCGTCTCACCTCAGCGTTTCCGGTCGCGGCCCTGGCCCTCTTTCTCTGGAACTACGTGGCAGTTCCGCGGATCGGCGGCGACATCCTACCTACGGCCCTCGTCTTCGTTCCCCTGACTATTTTGCTATGCGCCGCCTACCTCGTTCCCGTCCGGAAACTCCCAATCCGTTCGGCCCGAGCCCGTCAAGGGCCAGTGTTGGAGCGGCAGAGGCCCCTCGACAAGCTCAGACGATATGGCCGCCCGCTCCGTTCATCCCCTTCGGCGTGGCTCAGGACATGCTTCGACAAGCTCAGACGATATGGCCGCCCGCTCCATTCATCCTTCGACAGGCTCAGACGATATGGCCGCCCGCTCCATTCATCCTTCGACAGGCTCAGGACGAACGGATCGGGAAAACTCGGCCATTC
>JAJFLN010000216.1 GCA_021772705.1 Candidatus Cloacimonadota bacterium
ATGGATGCCCGCATCCATAGTGGGGCGAACGGATCCGGAATAGGCCAGGGGACCCCCTACGGGACATGCACCCTGTCGGGCCGAAATCCGAGAAGCCTTTCGTACAGACGATGCTGAACGATATCAGCAAGGAGCAGCAGGCCATGCTAGAGGCCCTGAACCTGAACCGGTACCAGGCCAGTTAGGTCATACGGCAGCGAGCGCCGAGAACGGGCTCCAGGACATCATCGTAGCCGCTTCTACCCCCAAGTCGTGGTAAACTCGGGCTAGTTTGCGGGAATCGCTTGCGGGCATCGGCACGCCAATCGTCCGCTCCGGCTCCGATTCCCCGCACACTCAATCCTGCTAGGGGGACCAAGACCACCTGGAAAGCAGCGCAACCGGTCTGATCTCCGCCACTGTGAAGACGCATCGGACTGGCACCTACTGAGGGCTACCCGGCAGTATACGCCCTCTGGCGTGGAAAATGGCAGGGGCGCCGAGATTCACCGGGTCCTGAAGCCCGGTGGCAGGATGCTCGTCTCGGATATCGTGGCGGAGGATCTGCCCGAACACGTCCGGAAGCATTCTGGCCTTTACGCCTCCTGCATCTCCGGGCCCATCCAGGAGGACCAGTACCTGATCCGCATGTCGTGGCCCGAAACAGGCCGGGCCTGCCGGGTACGCGCTGCTACGCTGACTTATCTGGAGTACGGCGTCGCCTCCAGCCTCTTCGGCGGAGCGGCTCGGGTCGCCTGGGCAGCTTCGACCGCAGGGCCGCGGCAGCGCTGGCTGCCTTGCCTGCCGTCTCATGCTCCTCGAGATGGAAGTCCGCGGTCTGACGCATGACTCGCTTCAGCGCAGGAGGCAGCCGCCTACGGGCGTAGAAGATCCCGTGAAGGGCCGTCCGCAAGTCGGCGCTGGAATCGACATGCAGCACCTGACCGTCGGCGTCCCGGAGGGTGAAGACACCGGGACCGGAGGGTATCTCGCCGAGTCGCTCCACGGAGATGGAGCTCCTCAGAAAGGGAGGTTCACTGATGCCCCCCTGGAAGAAGGAGAGTTCCAGCAAAGTCTCGACTCCTTGAGTTTTCAGGTCCTGAAAGAGGATCTGCCAGAGCCGCGCCGTGGCGATAGCGTCGTCCAGGGCACGATGACGCTGGGAGAACTCGATGCCCAGCTCGTTGGCCACGGCCTCGAGCCCGGCCTTCTCGATCTCCGGGCGAAGCTCCTTCGTCAGCGCCACGGTGCAGACCACGGGATTGGGGATCATCCTGCCCTGGAGACGGAAGGACTCGTAGTTGAGGAGTTCCAGGTCACCCGACACATCGTGGGCCACCAGGATCGCCCCGTCCAGTGCCCGCTCCAGATCCGGCATGACTTCCTCCATGGGGGGAGCCGAGTCGAGCTGGGCCTGTTTCAGGCCTGTCATCTGGGTGATGAATGGCGGGAGGGGCCTGCCAGGGTTGACCAGGGAAGAATGGGTTCGCTCCTCCCCGGAAGACTCGATCCGGAGATAACCGAGCTCAATGATCCGGTGGAGCGGAGGCCGGCCTCCCGTGGCTTCCACATCGAAGACACAGACAGGCATGGACTGGAACGGGCGGCGCAGTTCGTCGACAGGAACCGTGAGCCACCGGCGATCGGCCTGGAGCTGCAGCAACCCGAATCGATTCAGCAGCGAAGGCAGCCTCTCCTCCAGCAGTTCTCGAGGGAACCGATCCGCCAGCCCTGCGGCGACCTCCTGGGTCATCAAGCCTTCGGGGGAGACATCGATGAGAGCCACGGCGGCCCTCAGGAGTTGAAACAGCTTGGGATCCAGGCGCTGGTACGTTTCGGAGCTATCCAGCTCCAGAGCTAGTTCTGAGACGGTCATGCAGCCAAAATCCCTGGCACAGCCTGATCAAATGTAGCTTTCTGCCCGGCCCGGCCACTGTCGATATTGACCATGTATCGAGGAGCGAAACGGCAGCCGAGGATGCAGAGAACAAGATTCTGCCCAGGCGGCCCTGGCGTAGGAGCAGAGGCATGCGAGCAATCGAGACAGAAACGGTGACCCCCGAGCCCTCCCTGGCCATGCTGGAGCAGAAGATGGAGGCCCTGGGGCGGGACCTCCTGGACATCAAACGTATCCTGGTCTTGGTTCAACATCGTACGGTGGCCCTCTCCATATCCCAGGACCAGAAAGGGTTCCTGGGCTGGATGAACAGGGCAGGAGCGTGGTTTCGTCAGCTGTTCAGCCAGAATCAGTGTATGCCCTCCAGGGGGCAGGACGAAATAGTTCGGATTTCCAGGGAACGAATGCCCCCCTCATGACGTACTAATAGGGTGTGAAGGTCCCTCGTATGCCGGGGTGGTTCAGTCTGCCCCTCGTGCCGCTCTTGGCGGTGCTCCTGTCTCTCTTCGCCACGGGAAGCAGTCCTGCAGCCCCGTCGATGGAGGAGCTACAGGTCTACGTCAAGAAGAACCCCCGGAATGTTCGGGCGGTCTACTATCTGGGCCGGCTTCACGCCAAGAAGGATGACCATGGCCAGGCCATTCGCCTGTTCATGTACCTCCTGAAGCGTCCCAGGTCGGCCAACCCCGCCGAGACGGTCAGTCCGAAGATGAAAGTGGAGCTCCTGAACCGGGTGGCTCTGGGATACTTCAAGTCGGGAGACTACAAGCGGGCCCGGAAGATCTGGGGCATCGTCCTCAAGAAGTATCCTTCCAACGCCTTCGCCAAGAAGGGTCTCAAGGCCGTGGACAAGAAGCTGGGTGGAGGCGGCGGCGCGTCCGGAGGAGATGCCGCCGAAGCCCGGCCTGTCATACAGCAGCCCACCGTGAGCCCCGAGGAGGCGAAGAAGGCCTACGACGAGGGCAAGCAGTGGTTCGAGCAGGGCATCAAGGAGATCGGGAAGGGTGACCTCGACCAGGCCCGGAACTACTTTGGTGGCTCCCGGGAGAAGTTCGAGACGGCCTTGAAGGGCCAGCACGAGCCTATCGAGACCAACTACCTCCTGGGTATGAGCTTCATCAAGGAAGGCACCGTCGACACCTACGAACTCGAGCAGTCACGGGACTACTTTCTCGAGGCCTACAGCATGGCCCCGAACGACGCGAACTGGACACCGAAGATCACCTTCGGCCTCGCCTCCGCCTATGGGCTGCTGGACGACATCGACAACGAGATCCTCTTCTACGAGAAGACCATCGACTTCTACGATCAGAGGCCGGACCTGCAGCCCGGCCTGAAGGCGGAGGCTCACTTCCGAGCATCCCTGGCCTACGACAAGGCACAGCGCGCCGATTGGTCAGCCAAGAGCTTCGAGCACGCCAAGAAGGCCATCAAGCTGGATCCGAACTACAAGAAGAAGTTCCAGCCCATGATTCGAAACAGCCAGGTGGCCAAGAAGGTCGCTGGCATCATCCACGAGATCATCCAGAAGAGCGAGGACAGCCAGATCCCCGACGAGGAAGCTGCCCGATACGCCGAGGAGATCGGTCAGATCCTGGGCGACAACAACATCAAGAGCGAGATGCTCGGAGAGGAAGGCACCTCTCAGGAGTCCCTCAAGGAAATGATCAAGGACCCGAGCAAGCGACAGAAGCTGCGACAACTCTGGGACCGCTCCGCTGGAGGAGACCCGGCCAAGGTGCAGGACATGCTCGACAGCGCCTCGCCGACCCAGAAACAGCAGGTGGACAGGTTCCTGTCCAACGACCGAAACGTCAAGCGCATCCAGCAGCAACTGGGGAACACAAAGCTGCAGGAGGTCCTCAACCGGCAACGGGAGTAGGAAGAGGAACTCCAACTGGAGGTCATCATGGGCAGACTCATCGCCATACACGTCGTGATCTACGGTCTATGCTTCGGCATGATCGGTCTCGGGACCGCCATGAAGCAGGTCGGTGTCCTTTCCGCGCGGACCCCCAAGGTCGAGACACTCTGCCTCCCCGCGGGCCTCCAGGCCCAGGAGGCCTTCGTTCGCGGCCTGTCCCACTTCCAGATAGCGATCCAGATGGAAAAACTCGGCAGCTATTCCCCCGTCGTGGTCTCCCGGCTCCAAGCTGCCAGGAACGAGTTCCGCAAAGCCATCCGAGCCCGGCTGGATCTGGATACCCTCCCTGTGGCCTACTTCTTCCTGGGCAGCTCCTATCTCCACGGTGCCCGGTCTCCGGTTCAGGCCGAACGCTACCTCCTCAGGTGCCTCGACCTCTCCCCGGACAACCAACCAGCCCTGGTAGCTCTGGCCCAGACATACAAGATGCTGGGACTCATCACCCTGGAGTGCGAGACCTGGACCCGAGCCCTGGACATCAACCCGGAAGACGCCAAATCCCGCGTCTGGGCCGCCCTCGCCTTCTACAGTTCAAAGCAGCCCGACAGCCTCCAAACGGCCTATGATCACGCCGCCGCCGCCGTACAGATCGACGCTGACCTGACCCCCATCGTCAGCCACGTCTTGAAGCAAGCAGAGGACCAGTTCGGCGCCAACTCCGACCTCTTCGCAGATCCCGAGTCCTCCCTGGCTCACATCATCGACAGCCCCTCCCGCCGTCGCCTCCCGGAGCAGGAAGCAGAGCGATACGCCAGAGAGATCGACCGGTTGATGGGAGACTGATAGAGGGCTTCGAGCCTCGGGCGACAGAACCTCCCGCTGCTGCTGGGCCGCATCATCAAAGGCTGGAATGTCACATCGACTGGTCCGCCCGGGCCACTTTCCATGGAGTCACCGGCATCTTCGACCTCATGAACTCCGCCGCCCCTGCACTGAATCGGCGAGCGGGAAATTGCTCAAGTCGGCATCCGGCTAGCTGCGGAACGTAGGTACATCGGTAATCTGAACAAGTTGGGGCACGTCACAAGTGTGCGGAAGCCATGACACAATCTGATTGGTGCCCGCATTGCCGAGAGCCGGCGAAGTTGTCGGGCTCCTCGTGGTAGCTGCACCCGTAGCCCGCTGTCCCCCGCTTTTCCCAGAGACCAGGGTCCAAGCGCGAAGCGCCCGCCTATCGCTTCGGCGGGTCCAGCTTCCGTAGCATCTTGAACAGCTTGTCCAGCTGGAAGCAGGCCGCCAGGGAGTTGTTCAGGTAGAGCTTCTGGAGGCGGGAGCCGTACTTCTCGCTGGGTACGCCCTTGAGGCCCTTGCCGGACAGCTCCTTGCGCCACTTGTTGAATACCTGAACCTTGTCGTTGAAGGTCTCGGGAGTGGTCTTGACCATCATGGCCACCTTCCGCTCCTCCGCAAGGGGTCCCTGGTTGGTATCGATGAACTTGTTGATGCTCTCCTTGAGCTTGGCCCGCTCGTCGGGAGTCATCCGCGTCAGTTTGTCGACGTAGCTCTTGGCCAGGTCCTGTAGCTGGTCCTCGCCTCCGGCGTAGCTGCTCGGTGACGTGGTCCATCCTGCATCGGAGTTGTCCAGAGTGGTGAACGTCCGATTCTCGCTGGCCTGGCTGCCTCCTCGGCCCTCGGGATCGCTGGCCACGACCTTGAAATGGTAGACTGTGGCAGGGTCCAGACCTATCAGCAAGATGGAGTGATTCGTCTCAGCCTTCTGTTCGAAGTTGGACTGTGTCGTCCCGTACTGCTCCGTCGGGCCGTACTGGACCACCGTGTCAGTCCGCAGGTTCGTCGTCCAGCTGATGGTCGCCTGGGTCGCCCCCTCCTCGACAGTGATGTTGCTGATCTTGATCTGAGGACGGGTTCTGATGGTGTACTCACGAATCCAGGCGGCGGGGAAGCTGTCGAGGTCGGAGTCGTAGCTGAAGAGGAAACGAACGATGTAGCTCGTATCGGGCTTCATCCCCTTCAGAATCTGCCGGTACTCGCTCTGGGTGGCCGGAGGGACCTCGGTGCGGAACAGGTCTTCCCTGTTGGTGCCGTACTCCAGGTAGGAGTAACAGGGATAGCTGGCCCGCCAGCTGATGACAGCCTTCTCGCTCTCCACCTCGAAGGACTTCTCGAGCAACTTCAGCTCCGGCCTGGGGAAGATGAGCATGAACAGCCAGACCAGCCCCGCGGCGAGCAAGAAGACCGACGGAATGCCGATGGCCAGCGCCATCGTCCTGGAGGGGCCCGTCAGGGTCCTGGCTATGGCAATGGAGATACTCTGGGCCGAGATGGAGCCGGACTGGAAGCTGTCGTCGGTATGGGGAGAGGCCTGCTGCGTCGATATGGAGCCCGTACGAACCGCCATGGACCGGCTGCCCCCGGAGGGAGCCTGGCGAGACAGCTGCCTGACTTTGCTCTTCCGCTCGATCTGCTTGATCCTGTCGAGCATCTCCTTCGCACTCTGAAACCGCTCCTCCGGCTTCTTCTGAAGGGACTGGACGACGAACTCGTCGATCTCGGAAGTAATCTCCTGATTCAACGTAGAAGGGAGCACCAGCTCCGAGTTTCCCCCGGGTCTCGCTCCAGACTGGTAAGGCCCCTTGCTGGTGTAGGGCGGCTGGCCCGTCAGCATCTCGTAGAAGATGATGCCGACCTGGTAGATGTCGGAACGCTCATCCACCGGGTCGCCGGCAAGCTGCTCCGGCGACATGTACATCGGAGTCCCGAGACTGACTCCGCTGACGGTGATGGAGGTCTGCTCCAGGTCCTTGACGAGACCGAAGTCGGTGACGATAGCGTTGCCCCGGAGGTCGAACTTGATGTTCGACGGCTTCAGGTCCCGGTGCAGGATGTGCTTGTCGTGGGTGTAGGCCAGTGCCTTGAGGATGTCCTGGACGATCTTGAGAGACCGCTTCGACGTCAGCTGCTTTTCCCGCTTGATGATGTCGTCGAGGGAGTCCGCCTTGAGGTACTCCATGACGTAGTAGCAGAGCCCATCCTGTTCACCGGAATCGTAGATGGTGATGATGTTCGGATGGGCCAGCTTCGCCGTGGCCTGGGACTCCCGCTTGAACCGCTTGACCATCTCGGCGTCGCGAGAATAGGCCTTGGGAAGGACCTTGATGGCCACTTCCCGCTCCAGACCATCCTGGATGCCCTTGTAGACATCGGCCATTCCTCCGGAACCGAGCTTTTCGACAATCTTGTACTTGCCGAGGACCTTGCCGATCATTGCTTCAGACATGGATGATGAGGGGGAGGATGGACGGGTGATTGTAGGTGGAGCCAGCAGACAAAGGACAACCGGCAGGACCGGTCCCTACATGATAAGACGAGATCAACCCCCGAATGGTTCCCGTTCGTGGCCCAGGGGCTGCCTTCAGCTACGATGACACCGGGAGTTACACAGAGATCCCAGAGTTCACGGAGATCTTTTGGGGAGCGTGCTCCAGGCCTCGGGTAGATGTTTGAGAACGGCCCCCTCTCAGGCCTGGGCGGCGGCGGCGGGATCCGGATAGACCTTGATGATCGTCGTGAACCGGGTGATGTCGAGGACACTCATGATCGAGGAACTCACGTTGCAGAGCGCCAGCTCGAGGCCCCTCTTCTTGAGGGCGTCGAAGAGCAGAGCCAGGGAGCCGATGCCGGCGGAGTCGATGTACTCCAGATTGGTCAGGTCCAGCACAACACGGTGCAGCTCCTCGCTCAGCAGGTCCATCACGCTCTCGTGGAACTTCCGGCTGTTCATCAGCGACAGATTGGGAGGAGAGGAGACAAAGAGCACAGCGCCTTCTTCCCGGCTGGCGATCTCCCAGGACTCCGGGGCGTTCGATTTCCTGGTGATCGCCGGTGTGGAGGCCGCCGGCGTGGAAGCCGCCGACTCGTGCTCCGTGCCGTCTGCCAGGTCCTCCGCCTCCGTTTCCTTTACCAAAAGATCCAGGCTCAGTTCCCTGGAAGCGGCGATGGTATTCGGGAAGCGCTCCCGGGCCTTCGCCAGATAGGCATCGATGCTCTCGTCGTCCCGGTATGGATCGTGATGGAAGAGGCAGAGCTGCTTGACTCCTGCTTCCTTGGCGATCTCGACGCAGTCGAGCCATGTCGAGTGCCCCCAGCCGACGTGGGTGTCATAGTCCTCCGGCGTGAACTGGGAATCCATGATGAGGAGATCCGCCCCGGAGGCGAGCTCGAAGAGCTTGTCGTCCCTCCGTCTGTCCGGCCAGGGCTCGCAATCCGTGGCGTAGGCGATGGTGGATTTGCCGTTGTCGATGCGATATCCGAAGCAACCCTGAGGATGATTGAGGTAGCGGGATGTGACGGAACAGTCTCCGACCTGCACCGTCTCCTCCAACAACTCGATGAACTGGAAGCAGGAGGCCATGTCATCCATCTTGACCGGGAAGTAGAGACTCCCCATCTGACCCCGCATGGCATCCTCGAGGCGGCTGTCGACCTTGAAGCAGCCGTGGATGTGAAACTCGTTTCCCGGCACGAAAGCTGGCTGGAAGAAAGGAATCCCCTGGATGTGATCCCAGTGGAAGTGGGAGAGGAAAATGGCTCCCTTGCCCCTGAAGAATGGATCCGTCATCAGGGAATGACCCAGCTTTCGGATACCTGTGCCAGCATCGAGGATGATCAGGGTGTCGCCAGATCGTACTTCCACGCAGGACGTATCGCCGCCATATCGCATGGCTGTAGGCTCGGGAGTCGGGATGGAACCCCGGGTCCCCCAGAACTTGATTCGCATCGAGTCGGTCTCCCCGCCCCGGCTCTGTCTACGTCTGAATCCGACCGGGTACAGACCTGTTCTACTTCATGGCGCCCTCAGGCTTCAAGGGAACAGGGCGCTAGCGATCCCAGGAGCGTGTCGGAGTAGCGCCGCCGTCTTCCCGATGGAGCCTGAACAGGGAACAGGCAATGGAGAACGAACTGCTTCGGGTCGGTTTCTGATTGCCGGTTCCCGGTTGCCTGCTCCCTGTTCGTTTGGGCCCAATAGCGCTCCGGACTGATAGAATTTTCCGACACGACCCTAACACGACAACGTAACTTGCCTCTGCTGCAGCCGGTTACATGGCATCCATGCCGCGTTCTCGGGCCGAAACGTGCTCGACGTACTTGCAAGTACGCCTGCGTGCGTTTCGGCCCTGCGGCCTTGCCTGAATGCCCTTCGCTCGGCCTCGAGACGAGGCAAGTTACGTTGTCGTGCTAAGCTCTTCTCGATCGGGTGTAATAGATGCTCATCTCATTGCCTCGATCGTTGAACTCGAGGCGGTCCGTGTTTTCGTCGATCCGGAACAGCCCGCCGTGCTTCTCGCCCATGTCTCGTTTCTGAGCCAGCAGGTTCCGCATGGCGGGAAAACCGCTCCCTTCATCGGTGATGCGAATCAGCATCTCACGATGATCCGGGATGACGCTGACCAGGATCTTCTTGGTTGGGTCGTTCCGGTTGCCATGCTCGATGGCGTTGGCGAGAGCCTCTTTCAAAACCAGGACCATGTTGGCCCGCTCCTCCTCGAAGAAGCCCGACTTCTGGATGAATGCCGACAGGGTCCGGACATGGGCCGGCAGGGAACCTATCTTGCTCTCCATCACCTCGTGCAACTCGGAATCCTCCGACTTGGTCCGAATGGCCAGGAAGGTGAAGTCGTCCTGGAGCTTTTCGGTCTCGGCGAAGTCCACCGCCGCCGAGTAGAGCTGATCCGCCAGCTCATCCACCGGCTGCTCCCGGTTCTCCAGGACCAGACCCTCGAGACGCTCGAGCTCGAACATGTCACCTCTGGGCGACTGAGCCTCGATCAGACCGTCGGTGTAGAGGATTAACAGATCCGAGGCCGACAGCTGAATCGTCTCCTCCTGATAGCTGTAATCATCCACCAGGCCCAGGGGGAACCCACCGACGGCGAGCTGCTGATACTGGTCGCTGCCGGCAGGTAGATAGAGAGGGTAGTTGTGGCCTGCGTTGGAGTACTTCAGGGTCATCTTCTTGCAGTCCAGGATTCCCATGAACATGGTGATGTACCGAGACGACTGGGTGTCGTAGCGAAGGACCCGGCTCGTCCGGGACAGGACTTCCGCCGGCGAGTTGTGCATGGCGAAGAAGGTCCGCACTATGCTCCGGCCCATGCCCATCACCAGGGCGCTGGCGATGTCGTGGCCGCTCACATCGGCGATGACCACGGCTAGCCTGTCCTCTCCCAAGGCGATGAAGTCGTAGTAGTCGCCGCCGACCCGGTTGGCCAGGGCGTACTTGGCGGCAAATTCAAAGCGAGGGAATCGGGGCATCCCACGGGGCAGCAATAGCTGCTGCACCTTGCGGGCGTCTTCGAGCTCCAGGTTGATCCGCTCTTGATCGAGCTTCTCCCGGTAGAGGCGAAACTTCTCCATCGTCACGGCCGAGAGGTTGGCGATGGAGGTGAGCAGGTTCAGGTCTTCCTGAGAGAAGTCCTTGTTGTTCCGGTTGTTGGTCAGGTTGATGACCCCGATGCACTTGGCATCGACCATGAGGGGGACACAGATCATCTGCCGGATATCACTGTCCCGCTTCAGGTTGAACTTGAACCGGTCATCCTGACTGCCCCGATTCACGATTCGCCCAGCCCCTTCCTCCGCAACGGTCCCGGCGATGCCCTCGCCGATCTTCAGGACCGTCCGGTTCTCGGCGATCCGGTCCACACCGTCGACGAGACGCACCACGAGGCCGCCGAGACGCTCGTTGTGGACCATCAGGGATCCCCGCTCGGCGCCCAGGACCTGGCGCGTGCTTCCCAGAATGGACTTGAGCAGGGCGTCCATGTCCTGGGCCATGTTCAACTCCTTCGACACCTCGAACATGACCGAGAGCTCGTTGATCTTTCGATCCAGCTTCAGGTTCGCCTCTATCAGTTTCTCCAGACTCCGCTGCAGCTGATTGTTGGTCTGCTCCAGGTAGATCTGGTTCTTCCTCAGGTTCTCCGTCAGCCGGGCGTTCTCGATGGCAATGGCCGCCTGGTTCGTGAGAGCGCTGAAGAAGGAGGCGTCCTTCGGAGAGAAGTACCGGGTCGATTCCCGGATGTCGATATAGAGGGTCCCGATGATCCGGTCCTGGGCCTTCAGGGGGGCGCACATGATGGAGAGGATCTTCTGGCTGATGATGCTCTCGCTCTTGTACCGCTCGTCCTCCGCCACGTTGGTGGAGATGATGGTCTCGCCCTTCTCGATGACCCGCCGGGCGAAGGAGGTGGAGAATCCGTGGCGATCGGCATTCATCAACTCCGATTCCATGTTCCGGGCCACTACAGGCTTCAGCTCGTCGTCTTCCAGGAGCATGATGAAGCCCCGCTCGGCTCGCATCATGACAAGGGTCTTCTCGATGATCTCCGTCAGGACCGCGTCCAGATCCAGCATGGAGTTGATGTGGGCGCCCACCTCGATGAGAGCCTCGAGCTCCTTCACCGTCTTCGGCAGACTCTTGGTGAAGACCTGGGTGGTCTTCAGGTCGTCTTCTCCGGCCCGGGACCGGCGAAATGCCTGGACCTTCTCATCATCCAGGTCAGTCAGGAACAGCAACCATGCGTAATCTCCCAGGGAGAATGCTGTGTTGTCCTTCAGGGCATGCTTCTCGACCTGCTGGGAATCAACGAAGACGAAGTTGGTGCTGTCCAGATCCTCGAGTATCCAGTTGTTCGGCGTCCGGACGATCTGAGCGTGCTTGCGTGACACACCCTTGATCGGGACCGGAACGTCGTTGTCAGGCCTGATTCCCAGCGTTGTCCGGTCCTTCACGAGCTCGAAAAGCGTCGTGGATCGGTCTTCGTTTAGGAGGACGAGATAAGGCATTTCGGCGGGTCCAGCCCGGCGGCGATTATAACAGACTCCCGCCTGTAGAACGCCACGACCAGTTCACCTTCCCAGGGCCTGACGGACTGAACCAGCCTGTGGATCATCGGGAGCCAGCTCGAGGAACCGGGACCAGGCCTGGTCGCGCTGGGCTGTGTCTTTCAGGTGCGAATGGTACAGCACGCCCAGGTTCAGATAGACCTGGGCATAGTCGACATCATGTTCCAGGGCTCGCCTGAAGGCGGCCTCGGCTTCTTTCAGCCTCCCGGCCTGAATGAAGGCGATGCCGGCCCGGTTGCAGGCCGTGGAGAAGGTACCGGCCACGTGCTTGTGGTGCCGGTCATGGATCTCTCCCTTCCTGTAGCGGGCCGGGTCCGGGAAGTCCACGTCCCACGGCGGATCGTATCCATCTGGAGTAGGCGATGCGATCTCGAAGAACAGCCCTTGATTCACCACTTTCATCCCCTGCCACTCCTTCCGCTCCTCGAAGTCGTGGAAGTTCAGGAAACACCTCCGGAAGGGCTTGTTGGCTCGAATCAGCTCGGCAGCTATCTGCTGGGTGTAACGCTGGCTGATGTCCCCGATCTCCCACCCTCTCGCCCGGGCCACTTCCTCGCCACGGGCCGCCACGAGGTCATCAATCCCGGCGGGGACCCTCAACTGCGGATAGCGACGCTTCAGGTGCGCAATGTACCAGGGAAGACAGAGGAGATAGTCGTTGACGACAATCCTGTCGGTATGGCGGCCCTCTATCAACTGCATGTAGTTGAAGGACCAGATGAGGAACTGATCGTCCACCAGCAGGAGTCCTCCCTCCGGCAGGCGACGGGAAATCTCCTCCGTGAACTCCGGCAGAGAGCGGTTGTCGCTCTTGTCCACCTCGGGCCAGTTCGATGCCCCGGAGTGGATGCCCAGTCCGAGAAAGAGCGCCGTCACAATGACGGTCAGCTCCCGCTGCTTGCCTCGGAACATCCCCGCCGCCACCCAGGCTCCCTCGGAGATCCAGATGACCAGGACCAAGTAGACAGGCAGATAGTATCCCTGCTTGTCCGGGATGTGATAGTTGAGATCGAAGAGCAGATTGGCCACGGCCAGCAAGCCCACCGCCACGGCCAGAGGCCGTCGCCGTAGCCAGAGGGCCATGCATCCGACGGCAGCCAGGGCCAGAAACGCCGGCGAGAACTGTTCGAACACGAGACGGCCGAACTCCTCCATTTCCTGGAGGAAGCCCTTGTCGGCAGCGACGAACATTCGATACTGAAACTGCCTGCCCGTCACGTGATAGAGGAGGTTTCCCAGACTCCCGGGCTGACCGTGATCGAAGAGCACCCCCATCCAGGAGCGGATCGGAAGATAGAGGTAGAGAGAAACCGACGCCAGGAAGACCTGAGCCGATCGGAGCCAGCAGATCAGGTCCTTCCACCAGGCTTGCCCGCCATCAATGGGGGGGGCTGTCATCAGGAGCCAGAACACAGCCGGCACCGTCCAGAGGGTGGTCAGATGGTTCGTGAACGACAGGCCAAGCAGCGCCGCGGTCACAAACAGCCCCCTCCGATTCGGTTCGTGATGGAACCGGAGCGCCGCCAGGAAAACAGCCGCCGTCAGAGCCAGGTGAAGCGAGTAGACCTCCGCCGCCGAGGACTGCTCCCACAGCTCCTCGCTGACGGCCAGAAGGAGCGCTCCTCCCGCCGCCGCCAGAGGTGGTACTCCCAGTAGCCGGCAGAGCAGGAAGACCAGGGCACAGGCCAGGGCTCCCGCCGTGACGGAGAGCAGATTGACGCCCAAAGCGGGCTCCTGTACGGGCAACATGCTGAACAGCTTTGCGAGGAGCGTGAAGAGCGGATAGCCCGTGGGATGGGCGATATCCAGGGTGGGGCCGATGACGGCGAACTCCGATGAGTCCCCCCAGTAGATCGTGGGACAGCAGGTCCAACCGTAAAGCAGGATGGTGAGGAGCCCGACGCCTGCCGCCAGACCACAATCGAGACGGGTCAGGCGAGGCGCCTCGAGTCCGGAGCTGCCGCCGCCGGTGGTCCGGGACGTCCCCCGGTCCGGTCTCCGCTGCTTCTTGCTCTTCACTCCCATCTAAGGACAATACCCATGAATTAGTGGAAGGAATGTTTTAGAACCAGGGCTCTGCCCTCGAACTCCCGCCAGGGGCCATTGGCCCCTGGACCCCGATGAACAGGTGAAGCTTTTGTATGTCATTTAAGTGTTCATCA
>JAJFLN010000217.1 GCA_021772705.1 Candidatus Cloacimonadota bacterium
GTCAGACAGATCCTGGACCCCGCCATCTACGGCCTGCACCGGGAGCCATTCCGTGAGAGCTTCGACCGGGATCTGGCCCGCCGGGTCCGGTGGTTCCATCTGGTTCACCGGAGTGGTCCCGACGAACGTGTGCTTGGAGCGGTGCTGGAGATCGCCGACGAGATGCCGACCTACGACGGAACAGGTCGATCCTTCATACTCTCCCTGCCCCACCTTCGTCTGGACTTCGACCTGGTGAAGCAGCAGATCGTCTTTGAACCTGACCTGGCCAGGGCCAGCCAGCTGCCGGCATTCGTCCACCCCGAGGCCCTGAGGGGGCTGCGAGTGGCTCTTCTGCCCGAACTCGGCCAGGGAACGCTTCAGGCTCTGGGACAGCGGATCCGGCAACTGGGAGCAGTCGAGGTCCCGCTGAATCATGGTAGGGTGGACGTGGTTGTGATTCCGCCAAAGGTCGACTTCGTCGACGTACGTGACCGTGAGGCCGAGGTGAAGGTCAGCCGAGGCGCCTCGGTGATACACGCCGATCGGCTGCTGCCGGCGGAGCTGCCCTGAAGGCAAGGCCCATTCATGGGAAACGGGGGGGGGATGGAAACTTCCGGGGGTTTGCTCCGTAGAATGGGAAGAGGGGACGTCTCTGTCCTTCAGGTGGCCCTCCTCTTGTCTTTTAGTATGAAACCCGAAAACCCGTGCCGCCACGGGGTCATGGATTCAAAGCAATGAAGACCAGAATCAACGGGCTGACAGCCATCGTAATCGCCCTCACTCTGTCCTTCAGCGTCGCGCTGGCAGAGGAATCCGAGGCCTATCAGAAGGGTCTTGCCGACGGCACCGCATTCGGCCAGAAGGCGGGCGCTTCCAAGGGCGAGGCGGACGGAAAGGCCAAGGGTGAACGAGCCGGCTTTGCCAAGGGCATGGAGGATGAGCGGACCAACCAGCCGACTCCGGCCAACCCTGGCTCCGATGTCTCACCGCCTGCCGGCGATCCTCCGCTCCCCCCGGACATCCAGCCCGGCGAGGAGCCCACGGACGGCGACTCAGCGGTCGAGGAAGGCAACGACGATCCGGCGGGACCTCCTGAAGATGGAGGGACCGAGGGTCCTGCAGCAGACGATGACGATGGTGGAGCCATGGACGATCCTGCCGCCGGGCCACCGGTGGAGGCGCCTCAGCCGGATCTGGCTGCCGATGAGAGCGTTGGAGCCGAAAGCCCGCAGGAGCCCATCATGGAACCGATCATGGAGGGTGAGAGTGAGGGTGGCCCCCCCCATTCGACCGCGACCGACGAAGCTGCTCAGCCCGCTGGAGATCCTGTCGAGGACGCTCCTGACGCAGGTGGAGAGAGCAAGTCCGCCAGCGATGCTCTGATCCTGGAGACCTCGGTGGCTAACAACGGTGAGATGGCCGATCAGCTTGGCCAGGAGGCCCTGGCGGAGTACCCTGATCTGCAGCCAAAGGGCTCCGATCTGTCTGGCGTGGCCCACATGATGTCCGGCGATGCCTCGACCCAGTACGGCTCCGACTACTCCAAGGGTTTCGCTGTGGGTCTGGCCATCGGCTTCGGCCAGACATACCGACAGGCCCAGACCGACGCCTACAAGGCGGCCTTCGCCGAGGCCTATGAGAAGGGCAGAGCGGAGTATCGCAGGCTCCACAGAAGGGAAGACGGCTCCGTCATCGAGCCCCAGGGCCAGTACGAGCTGGGCCGGCAGGCCATGCTCCTGAACCGCTACGACGAGGCCATTCGCCGCTTCGATATCGCCATCGCCGCCGAAGGGGCCGGCGACGTTATACCGAAGGCGATCTACTACAAGGGAAAGGCCTACTATCAGATGGGCAAGCCGAAGACCTGTCTGGAGTTCATGCTTAAGCTTCTGAGCACCTATCCCACCTCCGAGATGGCTGACGATGGCTACTTCCTGGTCGGCGTGGCTTACGAGAAGACGCCCTCCGGTGGACTGGGAGGCTTCTTCGGAGGCCGGAAGTACAAGGAAGCCCGGACATCGTACAGGACCCTCATCGTTCGCTACCCCGATTCGCCGATCCTCGGTGACGCCTACTTCCGCCAGGGCTACACGAGCCAGAAGCTGAAGGACAAGGCCGGGGCTATCGAGGCTTACAGCAAGCTGCTGGAGAAGTTCCCGGATCACAAGTTTGCAGACGAGGCGCGGCGAAGGCTCGAGAGGTTGCGGCCGGCGGAGTAACAGGGTGTGCAGCTTTCTCGCGATCTTGTGCTGGAGCCAACTCTCCCCCGTTCGGCCCGAGCCTTCTATGAGGGGCCTGAAGGCTAGGAACGTGTCGGAGTAACTCCGCAGCACTCCGGGTGGAGCCGGAACAGGCAACAGGTTCGGAAGGCGCCGCTTCGGAACAGGTTCAGGAGGTTGTAAGGGGCCGCGCAGGAATAATTGCGCAGAAGTCGCGCCCAGATTTGGGTCAGATTCGGCTCGTTCGAGCGAGCGGGACCGGAGGCGTAGTGGGCTACGTCGAGAATTCCGCGATTGAGGAGCGGCCGAAGGTGGCCTGAAGATGGGATGCGAAACTGCGTAGTTATTCTTGCGCGGGTTCTAAGTCCGGCAGATGATGGTCCATTCGCCGAAACCCGGAATTGAGCTTAGGTCGTGCCCAATTCCTCATTGCCTGTTCCCGGTTGCCTGCTCCCTGTTCCCTGTTCGTTTGGGACCAGAGAGCACCGGACTCATAGAATTCTCCGATACACCCTAGGGCGGCCTCTGGACGGGCGCGGGGCGAACGGCTCCTGAACCTGGCCACGGACTCCCGCGAACAATGTACAGATGACGGCTGCACCCGATAAGAGGGTGCTGCTCGATTCGGTGAGGCTGTCGTGCGAGAATCGATGGCGATGTCTCACGCTCTTCGGCTCGTCAAACCTCTGGTTCTGACCTTCTATCACCGGTTCCGGCCGGAGGGGAGAGGGCTGGGTGGGCCGCGAGCCGGGGTGTCGCTGGCTCTGGGGATTCTTGCTTACGGGGTTCTGTTTGCGTTCCTCACCCGGGTGATGGCCTCATCGCTGGAGACTCTGGGGGGACTGCTGAGTCTGAAGGGATTCTCCAGCGGGATACCTCAGGACCTGGCACTTCAGCTCGTGACTCTCATTGTGATGCTGGCCCTGGGGCTGCTCGCGATTCTCGATGTGGCTGGTTCGGCGACACGGTCGCTGGATGTGGCGGAGGACGGCCGGGACTTGCTGTTGCTGGCATCGCAGCCTGTGAGCCCCGGGGCTGTCATCGTCTCTCGAGGACTGGCTGCGGCGCTGCTCGATCCCCTGGGCTTTCTGCTGCTGGGACCGATCCTGAGTGCCCACGTCGCGGCAGCCACGGAGGCCGGGTTTGTGATAGCTCTTGCCTCTTCCCTGCCGCTCTACGTGTTGCTTCGGACCTGGGTTCACTCCCTGGCACTCTGGCTCATTCTGGTAAACCGGGCGTTGCTTCCGGACCACTGGAGGGCCGAATCGGCAGCCGCCTTCGAGGCAGGAGGCCTGCTGGGGGGGCTGCTCCTCGCAACCGGTATCCACCAGCCTCTCGAGTTGATCCGGACTTTCCGGGAGGCGGGCAGTTTGCTGGAGCCCGTGGCTGAGTTGACCTCCCGAGCGGGACTGCTGATTCCCGCTCCGCTGAAGTGGCTCCTGGAAGGAGCCACCGGCGGTGGCTTGGCCTCCTTGGCTGAAGGGCTCGCGGCCTTCGGCGCCCTCTTCGGTTTCATGCACTGGAGTGCCGGCCGGCTGCCAGTTCACTGCCTCGTGACCCGCTCCCGAAAGGGCGGAGTCAGCCGGCCCCTGGGCTGGCTCTGGGCAGGTGCCTGGCACCGCTTCCGAGGCCCCGTGGCGAGCTTCGTGCTGAAGGACGTGGTGACGATCTGGCGCGCGAAGCTCATGCTCGCTCCAGCCCTTCCTCTCTTGATTCCCGTGGCCTTGTTCCTGCTTCATCGGTTCTCACCCATGCTGTCCGTGCTGCCCCCGGCGGTGGTGCTCGTGCCGGTCATGCTGATCCTCTCCACGGCCATCACAGGAAGTCTGATGGAGCGAGTGGAGGGCGGGCGGCCTCCGCCCATTCCCATGGACCCGGGCCGAGTTGCCCTGACGAAGACAGTGACGGCCCTGATTCTGACTGGAGCCACGATGTCCGCCGTGCTCCTGGCGGCCTTCACCTGGGAGCGGGCCCTGTCCCTGCTGCCCTGGGTGCTGGCGGCATCGGCCTGCCTGATCGTGTTGCTGGCCGAGATCCTGGCGACTCACCCCGGAGCGGCCTCGGAGGTCTTCACCGGTTCTGGGGCCCGGGCTGCGGCGCTCGCGACGGTCACTGCCGTGTCCCTCTCTCAGACGATGGGCGAGGGCTCCACCCTGGACCGGGTCACCCTGCTCGCCCTGGCGTCGGCCCTGGCCTGGGCGCTTCGGGGCCGCAACTCTTTACTTGCCAGCGATCGGGGCCTCCGGGACCTGACGGTGCTCTACGTGTTCTACCTCTTCACCGTGAAATCCCTCGCCATTCCCGTGGCCTTCGCCTCCAGCCTGGGCCGGTTCGGTTCTGATCTGGCTGCTCCCCTCGCAGGCCTGGGAGTTTCAGCGGGATTGCTGGGGCTAACGCTGACCTACCTGAAAGCCTCCGGAGGCCAGGTGGGGGCGGCCCTCGGCCTGCCTGCCAGGTCGATAGCACGAAGAGCTGTCGTCCCCGTTGCCGCCGGGTTGGGACTGGTGGCCCTCTTCGGGTATCTTGGCGGAGGCCTTGATGGAATGAGGCGGCTAGCTGGTCTGTCGGCTGTGGGGCTCACTCTGAAAGTGGTGACCGCATCGGTCCTGGGACCTCTGGCAGAAGAGATGTTCTTCAGGGGCCTCCTCTATTCCGTGGTGGCTTCACGGACGGGGCGGATTTCAGCGGCCCTGATCACTTCCGTCGCCTTCGCCCTGTCCCACGCTGGACGGCCATCCCTGACGCTCCTGGTGCTGGGTATCGTCTGCGCCGGACTGAGGGAGCGGAACGGCTCCCTCTTCGAACCGGTCGTGGTTCACATGGTCTTCAATCACTCGCAAATCCTGATCGGCCTTCTGCTTGCCCAGACAGGGGGACTGCTGTGATGGCTCCAGGAACGAGAAGGCCGGGGAGCTCTCGGGGTCTCGGAGCTCTTCTCGTCCTGATGCTGATCTGGATGGCCCACCCATCCCTGGCTGATGCCGGTCTCGATCGTTATCCGCCCAGGCAGGTGGAGGGCGGCATCGAGCTGTCCATGACCACTCCCAGCCGAGGCCGGGTCACCGTCGCCGGCAGCTTCAATGGATGGTCCACCGGCAGCCATCCTCTTCGAGACCGGGATGGAGACGGGGTCAGCTCCATCGTGCTCCCCCTGGAACCTGGGCGTCACGAATACTGGCTGTTGATCGACGGCCACGGCCCGGGGCGAGGAAGCCGGATCGAGCGACAGCACGTGAGGGCCTTGCAGTCCCACCTGCCGCTGGACATGGCGGTCCACTGGATGGTGCCTGTCTTCGTCCTCCATGTTCGCCCCGATGGCAGCCTGGAGCCTCGACCGGAGGACCCGGCTCGCTTCAACTTCATCCACGCCGGCTGGCTCCGGTTCCGGGATCTGAGGGGTTTCATTCCCGAGTTTGCCCGGATGGCGCGGCGCATCGCCCGGGAGGCCCTCGAGCTCGACCCTGGCGACCCCTGGATACAGCGACTGGGATACGAAGTGGAGTTGCAGGCAATTCGAGATGAGCGGCGGGAATACTATCGGCTGATGCTGTCCCTGTCGGAGCCGGAGTCCATCCTGGCTCCGTTACTGGCGACGCCCTATCTCTCGCCAGAGGAGAAGAATGTAGCGAGGGACCTGGTTCAGCATGCGTCAGGGGCGATCGGGGAGTCGGCGGAACTGGCGGAGCTGGCCCGGCTGGCCAGACGGGTGCACTATCGAGGCCGGCTCTCGGAGTTGCGCCGCAACTGGAGGGCCAATCCATCGAGCGAGCTGGCCAGGGCGGAGTTGAGAAATGCTCTGGAGAGAAGCTATGTCGAGAGCGACCTGCCGGAGCTGGAGAGGGAACTGGGTACTCTCTACGGTGCAGGCTGGCAGCAGAAAGGGATAGAGGTCTTGCTGGCAGCCCTGAGGCGTCTGGCCCTGAGGAACTGGCAGACGGAGGACCTGGATGCCTTGGCCGAGTGGCTCGTGGCGAACGATCCCTCCCGTGCCCTGCCGGTATTGAGAGTGAACGTCCTGCCCCAGGAGCGGAAGCACGAGGCCGCCCTGTACCTGCTGAAGCGGCTGGAGGGTCGAACGGAGCACTTCTCCCAGATTCTGTTTTGGGTCCTGACCTTCACTCCCAGGTTGCGGGAAAACCTGGAAGTTCGACACATGCTCGAGGAGCAAGTGGCGGCGGAACGGGACCCCCTGGGGAGGAGACTACTCACCTCCCGCCTGGCCTACTTTCATCTGGTCAATCACGACGAAGACGGCTACTACACCCTTCTCAAGGAGGCCCTGAACAGGGACCCGCTGGATCTCGAGCTGCTGGGCAACCTTTCGGCATTCCTGCGGACCCTGAGGCGTCTGGAGCGAGAGTACGCCGGCTTGCTGGTCAACCCCTGGGAGCGGGGCTTGATTCCCTCCCTCTTTCGGCTCCAGAAACAGACACCATTGAACCCAGCCATGACAGTGTTGCTGGCCCGGGAGCTGGAGCGAGCGAAGAGACTGCCAGAGGCCCTCGATCTGTTGAGACGTCTCGAAGACCCGGGACCGAGAGATCTGGAGGCATCCCTCCTGCTGTGGCGATGGAGTCAGCTCCAGGATGGGGGCAAGGTCAGCCTAGGTCCCGGAGTACGGCTGGAAGAGAGTGGTTTCCATCACACCGAACTGGATCGCCGGATGGCTCGAAACCTTGCCGCCCTTGGGCGGCTCGATGACGTGGCCCGTCGACTGGACCGCCGGACCGGCCATCCGGCGAGCTTCGTGGCGACTCTGGCAGGGGCCGTCGAGGGAGCCCGGTCCCTGGGGGATGCATCGACGCTCCGGTGGATACGGGGACTGGGCCCATATTCCGGTGAGCCGGAGATGGCCCGGTTGCGAACCTGGATACGCCTGGGCGTGGCCTATGGCCTGGAGAGTACGGCCTTGGAGCCGGCCATCGTCGCCGCAGGAAGAATGGGACGGGCAGCAGAGTTACTGCACTACGGCGCTCAGGCGGGAGTAGCCCGAGGCCGGGAAGAGATCGCCTCCAGATGGCTATCCCGGGCCATCGACCTGGACCCATCGCGCCGGCGCGGGCTCCTGCAGGCACTAGAGAGCGGTGACGAGAAGGCGGCGCTCCATGCAGCGAGGCATGGTGCGGTGACTCAGATCAGCCCTTCCCGGTTCCACCGCTATCTGGGGCGGACTGCCTACCTCTCGGGAGATCCGGCCCGGGCCGGGATCCACTTTCGTGCTCTGGAAGTCACGTCTCTGTTCCCGGCGGATCGATCCCAGGCACTGGCGGCACTGGCGGCGGCCTCGTTCCGGGCGGGAAAGATCGGCGATGGATTGATGGCCCTGCTTCGATGGGTCCGGGTGGACCGTAGTAACGGTCTTCTCCTGGCCGGTCCGCTGTTGTTGCCGGTCCTGTTCATTCTGATGCTGGGAGTCGATCCAGATCTGTTTCGAAGGGCCAATCCGTAGTATCTTGGCCAGCATCAGCGGGAGCCGATCATGCCATCCAGAACGCTCGAGATAGACGGTCGAAGCCTCGACATCCTCACAGTGTACGAGGTGGCGATGGACCCTGGATATCGGGTGATCCTGGCCGACTCGGCCCGGGAAGTCTGCAGCCAGTCCCGAGCCCGGGTGGAGGAGCTTCTCGTCTCGGATCGCCCCACCTACGGTGTCAACACCGGTTTCGGCGATCTGGCCCAGGTCGTGGTTCCCAGGAAGGATGTGGAACGGCTGCAGTTGAACCTGATCCTGTCTCACGCCATCGGCACGGGAAATCCCTTTTCTCCAGAGGTGGTGCGGGGGACCTTGCTGCTCCGGGCCAACACGCTGGCCCGAGGAGCCTCCGGTGTCCGGCCCGAGCTGATCGACTCCCTTCTGGCCCTGTTGAACGCCAACGTGTTGCCTATCATTCCCGAGAAAGGTTCCCTGGGCGCATCGGGGGATCTGGCTCCTCTGGCTCACATGTCGATGGTCCTCATCGGCAGGGGAGAAGCAACCTATCAGGGGAAGCGGATGGCCGGCGCCGCAGCGCTTCAAGCGGCGGCCCTGCATCCCATCGAGTTGCTGGCCAAGGAAGGGATCTCCCTGATCAACGGGACGCCTGTGATGACCAGTCTGGCCTGCATTGCCCTGGTCCGAGGGATGCATTTGCAGAAGGCCGGGGCCGTGACAGGCGCCCTGTCGGCGGAGGCGCTCCGGTCTTCAGATTCCGCCTTCGACCGGGAGATCCAGGAACTTCGTCCCCACCCAGGCCAGGTGGAAGTTGCGGCATTCTTCCGGAGCATGATGGAGGGGAGCGAGATCCGGGAATCCCATCTGGAGTGCGGGAAGGTCCAGGACTCTTATTCGATTCGATGCATGCCCCAGGTCCACGGCGCCGTGATCGACTCCTGGGACCATGCGCGGCGGGTCGTGGAGATCGAGATCAACAGCGTGACGGACAATCCAATCCTGACATCCACCAGTGTCATTCCGGGAGGGAACTTCCACGGCGAACCCGTGGGTCTTGCCATGGATCTACTGACGGCGGCGCTGGCGGAGCTGGGAAGCATCTCGGAGAGGAGGACCTTCCGGCTCTTGACCACCAGCTTGTCCTTCCTGCCACCGTTTCTTACCCCCTTGAGCGGGCTCAACTCGGGCCTGATGATCGCTCAGTACAGCGCGGCGGCTCTGGCCAGCGAGAACAAGGTGCTGTCCCATCCGGCGTCGGTGGACTCCATCCCCACGTCCGCCGACCAGGAAGATCACGTGAGCATGGCGACTCTGGCCTCCAGGAAAGCTCTGATGGTAGCCCGTCACACCACGAGTATCCTGGGCATCGAGCTTCTCACGGCCTGCCAGGGGCTCGAGTTCCAGGGCGGGCTCAAGCCGGGCAAGGGTAGCCAGGAAGCCTACCGGCAGTTGAGAAGCCAGGTACCGGCATTGCGGGAAGACCGGGACATGGGCCCCGATCTGGCCTTCGCCGAGGAGTTGATCGTCGGGGGAGTCCTGGATCGGGCTGTCGATCAGGCCCTGGGGTTTGACTGGAAGATACTCCGGCTGTGAGATGGCCCTGGCTGGCGTTGCTGTTTGTTCCGCTGGCCTGGTATCTCTGCCTGGCTCCCCTGCTTACCTGGCGGTTGCTTCTGCAGCCCGCGTCGTTCTTCAAGGGAGACTGGGTTGAAATGGACCGGCCTTCGGGGCTAATCCGTTCACTGGAACTTGCCCGTTTCGCTAACGATTGGAATCCCTACGTGCACCTCTACGTGGGGATGATCCGGGCCCGAGGTGGCGATCGGACCGGCGCCGCCGCAGCCCTGTCACGGTTCGGCGAGCTGGGACGAGCCGAAGAGACAGCCTTCGTGAATCAGGTCCTGGTGCCGAGTTTGCGAGGCCAGAAGCCGGTTCGGATCGTCCTGGGCAGGCAGGAGCGGGATCTGCTGGAAGAAGACGACACGATCAAGCTGCTGCAGGGAGCGATCTGGCGTGGCCAGATCGTCCTGGCCTCGGATCTGGTTATCAGGGCCGAAGAGGCGGGATGGTCCGGATTCCGGATAGGCCGGCTCGAGGCGCTCCTCCACTGTGTGAAGGGTGAGTGGGAGGCGGCGGCGAAGAGGCTTGCCGAAACGGCCCGGCTAAAGTCCGGCGCCGATCGGTCCGCCGGAGTCGGGCTGGGGTTCAATGGAATCAGCTATCTCCTGTCTGAGGGACCCACGGGCACGGCCACGGCAGTGCCAGTGTGGAAAGGCAGGGTGACCTCCCTGGCCCGGGAGATTGACCTGGCGTTCTTCGAAGTCCTCTACAACCTGGCCGAGCTGAGCCGGATGACCGGAAACTACCGGAAGGGGCTGCGGGTGGCTCAGATCCTGAAGACGGGATTCGGCAAGGAGATCGCCCGGCGAGGCCTGGAGGGTTCTCTGGACCGGATGCTCCATCCCCTGAATCATGCCGAGCTGATCCGGGAACGGGCAAAGGAGGAGGGCGTGGATCGATTCCTGGTTCATGCCATCATCCTGACTGAGAGCCACTACGATGCGGAGGACGTTTCACCAGTGGGCGCCACGGGACTGATGCAGCTCATGCCTGATACGGGCCGGTGGATCGCGTTGAAGCGACGTCAACGTGGGTTCGAGCCGGCAGATCTGAAGGATCCAGGCCTGAGCATCGAGATGGGGTGCTGGTATCTAGCGCAGCTGGACAGTCAATTGCCGGAGGGAGCCCGGGCAAATCTGACCTGGATTCTGGCGGCTTACAATAGTGGCCCTGGAAACGTGCCTCGCTGGTATCGAGCCTGGAAGGAGAAGGGTGGCCGGCCAGAAGACCACATTTCCTTCCCCGAGACGCGGGATTATGTTCGAAAGGTGACTCTCAGCTATGATCGCTACAAGGCGCTCTGGAGCGAGTCGAGCAGATCATCAGGCGAGGGCTGAAACCTTTGTCCCTGGGGTCCCGTAGTAGCGATGGGGATCATGCCCCCGTTTGGAGTTTCATTCATGCGAGTACACCGGGCTCGAACCAGACCCGGAACAGAATTCAGGAGGCCAGAATGATGAACAGAATAGCCCTCACGGCGCTGGCAGTGGCGATTCTCGCCCCCGCGATTGGCTTCGCGCAGGTCGTGCTTCCGCCAGGTCAAGTGCCCATGACCGGTCTCTATCCGGGAAACATCTTTCCCAGCGGACAGGTCAACGTGCCCGGTCAGGTCGGCCAGTACCCGGGACAGATTGGCGGCCAGGTCGGCGGCTACCCGGGACAGATTGGCGGCTACCCGGGCCAAGGCGGAGTCGTTCCCGGCACCAACCCGGGCCTGTACAACCCCTATGACGACCCGCGGTACGCCCGTCAGTACGGTAATCGATACCAGGACCAGTACCAGCTGAACGGCGGCCTCTCGACAGCCATCGTGCCGGCCCTGATGGGTGGCGTCGTCGGCGCTGTCCTTGGCGCCCACTTCGGATTGAAGGGCATCATGCTCGGCGGTATAGCCGGCTTCCTGATCGGGAATGCCGTCTGGCAGCACTTCACGGGCCGCTCGGTCTTTGACTTTCTCTACTACGGTCCCTGGTCATCGCCTTATGGCGGCGGCTACGGTGGAGGCTATCCCGGAGCTGGCGGATATCCCGGAGGTGGATATCCCCCCACGGGTTACCCTGGCTACCAGAACCCCTTCTATGGCGGCGGCTACAACACTCCGAGCGGCAACGTCTTCGGTGGAACGGCCAACCGGATCACCATCGGTACCGGTGCCTTGCTGAAGGCAAAGGGTAGTGACCTGGGAACGCTTCGGCAGGAGTACTTCGACGCCGTCACGACCTATCAGGGCTTGCTGAAGGAAGGCAAGGACGGCACTGCTGCAGCCAGGAAGACCATGGAGGCAGCGCGAGAGGCCTACCAGAGTTCCCTCTCCGAGGCAGCAGGCACAGACGGGAAGTGATCGGCGACGATCTTCTCGTCGGCAGCTGAAACCGAATTGATTTGAATGACTCGCCAGCGGCTTCGGTCGCTGGCGAGTTTCCTGTTATGATGCTCCTTCTCTGATGGAGGCCCCCACCATGTCCCATTCCATCCCCGATACCCGAAGCGACAGCTTCTACGACGACGATCCCATGCTCCAGTCGATCCTGGAGCGTCACCTGGACTCCTCTTCGGCTGACTGGGCTCGGCCCAGACTGCAGCGAATGGGCCGTCTCGCGGCGAGCGAAGTGGACGCTCTGGCCTTTGATGCTGACGCCAATCCTCCTGTCCTCGACCTCTACGATCGGCAGGGGGAACGGACCGAAGGAATCCGGTTTCACCCGTCCTATGGGCGGTTGAAGGAGCTGTCCTACGGCGAAGGGATCGTGGCTGACTATTATGATCCGGAAGTGCGGCGGGTCCTGGGGGATCGACTGCATCGGGTGAAGTTCGCCCTTGGATTCCTCTTCGCCCAGAGCGAACAGGGCCTCTATTGCCCCATCTGCATGACCGATGGCGCTGCCAGGCTGATCGAGAAGTTCGGCTCCAGCGACCTGAAGGAACGGCACTTGAAGCCCCTGACTCAGCGCCCCCCCGATTTCTGGCAGGGAGCCATGTTCTTGACCGAGAAGCAGGGCGGCTCCGACGTGGGAGCCAACACCACCTCAGCGCGGGACGGAGGCGACGGAGCCTGGAGGCTGACTGGGGACAAGTGGTTCTGCTCCAACGCCGAGGCTGACGTGGCCATGGTCCTGGCCCGACCCGAGGGTGGTCGTGAAGGGACGAGAGGTCTGGGTCTGTTCTCGATGGCTAGACGCCTCGACGACGGTGGGCTGAACCCCTGGTACATCAACCGCTTGAAGAACAAGCTGGGTACCCGGTCCATGCCGACGGGAGAGGGTCGACTCGAAGGGGCCACGGCTTACCTGATCGGCGAACCGGATCGGGGGTTCAGTTACATGGCCGAGATGTTGAACCTGTCCCGTCTCTACAATGCCGTTGCGTCCATCGCGATCGTCCGGCGGGCTACACGAGAGGCGGCGAATTATGCCGCCGAGCGTCAGGCCTTCGGCCGGCGCCTCGACTCCTTTCCCATGGTTCAGGAGACTCTCCTGGACATGGCCCTGGAGCTGGAAGGCGCCGTGGCCCTGGTCTTCGAGACCGTGGCCACCCTGGATCGGTATGATGCTGGCGACGGGGAAGTTCGGCCCCTGCTGCGGTTCCTGACGCCGCTGGGCAAGTTGTTCACGGCCCGCCTGGCCGTCCGGATGGCCTCCGAGGCCGTGGAACTGCTGGCGGGCAACGGGTACGTGGAGGATCGAATCACGGCCCGGCTCTACCGGGATGCCCAGGTGTTGCCGGTCTGGGAGGGCACGACGAACATCCTCGTTCTGGATTGCTTCCGGGCCCTCAAGAAGGAGGGCTCTCTGGAGGCGGTGGAGAAGGACCTGCGTGGCCGGTTACAGCGAGCTCCTCAGGATCTGTCTCGGGATCTGGAACACGCCGTGTCGGGCTTGCTCTCCGAGGCCCGAGACTTGATCGGGCAGGAGGGTGAAGGCTGGACCCTGGGTGCCCGGACCTGGTGCAGCCGGTCCGCACGGGTGTACGAGTCCATTCTGCTGGCGGAGGCCGCTGCCTCCTCAGAGCGGAACCGGACCGCCGCCGATGGGTTCATCTCACGGTTCCTCAGCGCCGGTATTCCGCCTCACCGATCCGCCAACGATGTGGCAGAGCGGTATCGTGTACTGCTCAAGACCTGCTGACCGATTCCTGGAACCTCGAAGACCATGATTCGCGACACTCTCAACCGTCCTCTTCGCAGCTTGCGCATCTCCGTCACGGACCGGTGTAATCTTCGATGTGCTTACTGTATGCCAGAGATGGACTACGTCTGGCTGCCCAAGGACGACGTCCTCGACTTCGAGGAGATCAGCCGGTTGGTGGATGTCTTCTGCAGTCTTGGCGTGGATCGGGTGCGACTCACCGGCGGCGAGCCTCTCCTGAGACGCCATCTGGAGAAGCTGCTCTCCCTGCTGTCGGCGAAGCCGGCCGTGAAGGACCTGGCCATGACTACCAACGGCATCCTCCTGGCGGAGCGGGCCCGGGAGCTGAAGTCGGCGGGGCTCCATCGCATCACTGTGAGTCTCGATACTCTCCGGGCCGGACGGTTCGCCGCCCTCACCCGAAGGGGAGGACTGGAGCGAGTTTTGGAGGGTCTCGAAGCGGCGTCCTCGGCCGGGTTTTCCAGCGTGAAGATCGACACCGTCGTCATGCGTGGCACCAATGACGATGAGTTGACGGACCTGATCGACCTGGGCCGCCGCCTCGGCGCGGAGGTCCGGTTCATCGAGTACATGGACGTGGGGGGCGCCACCCGGTGGCGCATGGACAAGGTCATGAGCAAGCAGGAGATCCTGAGCGTTCTGGCCAGGGGTGCGGGACCCATCGAGCCTGTACTGGAGGAGACTTCCGCGCCGGCCCAGCGTTACCGCCTGGCCGACGGCACCCTGTTTGGAATCATCGCCTCCACGACGACCCCCTTCTGCCAGACCTGCGACCGGAGCCGGTTGACAGCCGATGGTCACTATTTCACTTGCCTCTATTCTCCGTCAGGCTCGGACCTGAGAAGTCTCATCCGCGGTGGTGCGTCGAACCAGGACCTGGCGGAGGCAATTACCCGGATCTGGACCAGCCGTATAGACCGTGGCGCCGAGGAGCGCCTTGCCATGAGGGAGCGTCAAGCTCTGGCCGAACCGGGAGACCTGAGGAAGAACCCGCACCTGGAGATGCACACCCGGGGCGGGTGAGCCGCCTATCCCGGAGTGGCGGGATAGAGGAACTTCAGTATCCGGTCGGAGCGGGCTGCCCAGTCAGCCTCGGTGTGGCCGCCGTGCTCGATCTCCTCGTAGTGGAAGCGGCTGCCCTGGGCCAGGCCCAGGCCGGCCAAGCTGTCCCGGACGTCCCGCACCGACAGGGTGTAGAGCTCCTGGAACACGCTTGCTGTGGCGACGATCTCGCTGTTACCCACGTCCATCCATAACCGAAGCTTGGGGTTGAGGCGGCGGGTCTTGAGGAACCGGACCAGGGCCTTGTAGCCGAAGAGGAACGACGGGGAGACCACGGCGCCCCGGGTGAAGACCGACGGCTCTTGAAGCAGGGCCCAGAAGGAGAACAGCCCCCCCAGGCTGGAGCCGGCGACGCCGTTTCCGACCTCATCGACCCGGGCCGGAAACTGCTTGGCCACGGCGGGCATGAACTCGTCCCGGAATGCCGTGAGGCACTTGCGAGCCTCGCCGCCGATGTGATGAAAGGGGTCCTTCCAGGGGGTGTATTCCGAGGCGCGACGGGGTCCGTTGGCCACGGCAGCGATGACCACGGGAGCCATCTCTCTCTTGGAGATGAGCCGATCCGCTGTCAGGTCCAGTTTCCAGGAGTGGGGCATGGAGTCGATATCCCGGCCCCAGGCGAAGCAGTTCTGGCCGTCCAGCGCCATCAGGAGCGGGAAGGGGCCCTTTCCTGCCGAGGCAGGGGGCGTGTACACCCAGATTCTACGGGGGCGGCGGAGGGGTCTGGAGGGGACTTCGATGAGCTCCACCTTCCCTTCGATGGACTGGGGAAGCGGGGGCTTCTTGTGGTGGTCCTTCCAGCCGTCGACATGAATCTTCTCGGTGGACTTGCCCGTCACGGAGAAGGAACGGTTGGGGATCTCGTGACCGTAAGCAGAGGTCTCCACTTCGGCCCAGCTGCCCCGGGTGATCTTGTATTCCAGTTCCGTGCCGATCAGGAGCGACACGGTGCAGGAGAACCGCTGACTTCCTGCGGCCTTCAGGGGCAGGCCGGACCCTTCCCAGTTGCCCACCTCAACGGCGTTGCCAATCAGATAGAATGTTGACGGCGCCGGGGTTTCTTCCGGCACGGTGATCTCGAACCTGATGTCCACACGGCCGGTGGTCTGCTGTTTCTCGGGAGCCTCTGGGGAGCTCGGCTTCGGCTCCTTCGATTTGCTGTCACCGCTCATTGGGAAGTCTCCTCGTCGCCTTCTGGCCCCGCGCGGCCGATCCAGAGAACGGTGGAGGCGTTGATTCTCGCTGTGTCTGTTTCCTGCTGGTTCAGGGACGCACCGGTCGTGCCCGAAGCCATGAGGTTGTATACATTCTGTCGGTGTGACAATCCCAGGGCATGACCCAGCTCGTGGGCCAGAACTCGGGCCAGCGGGTTCGAGACCCCTTCCGGTACCGTCCTGAGTCTGGCGCTGTCCTTGATGAAGACCACAGGCAGTCTTCCGTGAGGAAGAATGATCCCGTTTCCTTCCATTTCATGGAGGACGTAGATATTGAAGGCGCTGTCGAGGAACGAGGACCGTGGAATCAACTCCAGCAGACCTCGTTTCGACGGCGGCCTGGGCCCGGCCTCCCGGGCCGGCTCTTGCAGTGTCCGCTCCACCTCGAAGCGGATTCCCGATGAGGCCCATATCTGATTGGCCCCGGTCACCATGGCGGAGGCCTGCCCTGGAGAGAGGCGGCAACGGGCCCAGTCTGAAGTCTCACTGCTCAGGAGATGGACTCGCAGAGGGACCAGGAAGACAGGCTCCGATGCCTTCAGCTGTCCGCCGCTCTGGAGCAGCAGAACCAAGAGGCCCATGAGCAGATCCTTGGTGGACCAGATCGAGTGGCCCAGTAACAGATTCGGACGGGGGTGAACCCGGTTCACCTGTGACCCCAGTCCGAGCAAGGTCTGAACCGGGGTCATGACACGGACATCACTTGCGTCCGGGCTTGTCTCCGAACATCCACTGGAACACGATGGGGAGCCGCTTCTTCCAGGCCGCCTCGTTGTGCCGGGCGTTCTCGTCTATTTCCAGGGCCACGTTGCAGCCCTTCTCCGCCAGGATGTCGGCCAGGTCCATGACCTCCCGGACGGGATGGATGAGCATCTCTGATTCGTGAGTACCCATGTCGAGCCAGATGCGCTGGTTCATGGGAGGCGACTTGTCCCTCTTGACCATCTTCAGAGTCCAGTGGTCGGACCACCAGAGAGAGGGAGACATGGCGCCCACGATGCCGAAGTACTCCGGATGGCTCCAGCCGAGATGAAAGGCAGCCAGCCCACCCAGGGAGGAGCCGATGACTCCCGTCGCTTCCGGTCCCTCCTCCACCCGGAACCGCTCTCGCAGGACCGGATCGATCTCTTTCATGACCAGCCGTGCCGTCTTCTCCAGGTTGCCTCCGCCGAACATGGGGTCCTTCGTCGGCGTGTAGAGGTCATCCCGCTGATTCACGTGATAGACGGCGGCGATGATGAAGGGCCGGATCTTCTTCTCTTCCAGCAGCTTGTCGTGAATCTGGTCGGCGTCCCAGGCGTTGCCCATAAAGGCCGTCGCGCAGTCGAAGATGTTCTCCCCGTCCAGCATGTAGACGATGGGGTAGTGGTGATCCTCGATCTCGGAGTAGTTCGGGGGCAGGTGGACCAGCACCTTGTGTTCGAAGCCCGTGGTCTTCTTTCCGAAGACACCCAGGTCCATGACGTGGGGGTCCCGGGTCGACAGGGCTTCCCGGTGCTTGCCGTCGGCCCATCGGTCCACTTTGAAGTGGACTGTCATGGGCTCCCGGGCGATCACTTCCCGGTCGTTGATCTCCTCGCCCTTCGGGTTCTGCTCCACCCACTCCCAGCTGCCCAGGGTCGCCTTGAAGAAGACCAGGGCGTTCTTCCGGAGTCTGACTTCCCTCACCCAGAGAGTGCCGGCCACATGCTCCATCCGGACTCCCGCCGACTTCCAGCTCCCCAGAGCGGAGCTGCTCCCAGTCAACCAGACACGGGAACCGGGAGGCAGGTTCTCGGGAACCTCGACCTCGAATCGAACGGGAACGGTTTCTGTCCGCTTCTTCACAGCAAGGGTGGTTTGAGTCATGACGACGCCAATCGGCAGAAGAGCCCCTTCGTATATAAGTGCGTCGTCGAGGCAAGTCAACAGCAGCGACAGGGTGCATGTCCCGTAGGGGGCAGCCACCATTGGGATCAGGTCGCTCACAGGGAACGCCGAGATAACTTTCGTATCGCTGCTTCCCGATGGTGAAAGCGAAGAGGTGCCCACAGCACTCCAGCCAAGCCTTCCTGAGAAAGCGGTCGAGGGCCTCCAGGGTCGCCTGCGGCTGGACAGCAACGCTCATCCAGAACTCGGGAAACTCGGGACACCCCACGACGATCTGGAGGCCGTCGGCGTCGCCTTTCGGTCACCGCTCGCAGGCGGCGACGTGAGTAGCCAGATCGTCCACGGCGTACTTGAGCTTGCAGAGAGCGCAGGTTCCCATATTGTTGCGGGACATGGAGGTTCTCCTTGGAGGTTGCGGTGCCGGATCGGCGCATTCTATCATGTAAGTTGGATCGCGACGGAGCTGGCGGTATGCTGGCTCTGGCTGACGAAGTCGCTCCTACCCTGGGGTCATATGCAGCCAGGCTCGCGAGAGCCCCATATGCTCGAAGAAATCTTCCCCTCGTCCTTCGAGTGCGACTGTGGCAAGCGCATTTCTTCATCAACACGATTCACGAGATGGCGAGGAAGAGCATGAAGAATCCCTCGCCGGAGGAAAGCCCATGAAGAAGATCGAAATCTACGAGCCCTCGTACCTTTGCCCCTCCTGCTCCAAGCAGATCGATTTCTTCGAGAACACGATTCGTGAGATGAAGCGGGACAGCTTGCGGAGACCGCAGATCCTTGAAGAGGGCGGACTAGGTGACGATCTGCACCAAGTCGTGTTCGAGGGCGGGCGTATGGCCCGAATCTTGTGCCCGTGCAAGGCGACCAGGAAGTCGAAAGAGCCAGCGACGGGCAAGAGAAAGGCGGCCAGGAAGAGTGTGACCCCATGAAGGTCTGGGTCAAGGACGCCCACGCTGGCGGCGTGAAAATCCCTCCGGCAGCCGCAGAGCGGATCAAGAAAGAGATAGAGGCTTGCTGGAGGGCCGAGTTTGGAGACGTGATCAAGAAGGTCGTGGTCAGGTTCAAAGGCCAGTTCTGCTACATCGACGCTGACGTGGGCGAAAGAACGCCGACGCATCTTTGCCGACTCCGCCATTTCAGACCCGACTCCTGGAGCGTCGCTCTCTTCAATTACAGCTCCGAGAGCTACGATCCAGCGCCGCTATCGTCCGGTATGGAGTCAGGCAAGGCCGTGGACGGTTTCAGGCTGGGAGCCAGCTTCCTTGCAGAAAACGGGCCGTAGCTCGAGAGAGCGAGCCACGTCTGGAAAGGAGAGGGGGGGGGCGTTGGAGCGCCCAGCCCCCGGCCGCCACACCAGAGTTGCCTCCAGCGGTCCCACTGTGTTCGAGTGGTGAGTGCCATGACCGACATCTCGAAACTCCTCCGCGAGCGATTCGGCTTCGATGGTTTCCGGGAAGGCCAGGAGACCGCCGTCCGGAAGCTGCTGGAGGGCCGGAGCGTCCTGACGATCTTTCCGACCGGAGGGGGGAAGAGCCTCTGTTATCAGCTGCCGGCGCTGGAGCTGGAAGGCATCACGGTGGTGATCTCGCCGCTCATTGCGCTGATGAAGGACCAGATCGACTTCCTGACCCGTCGCGGAGTATCGGCGGCGCGGCTGGACTCGAGCGTGGCCGTGGAAGATCTGCGTCGAACCTACTCCGAGATGCGTCAAGGGACGCTGGATCTGCTGTACGTCGCTCCCGAGAAGCTGTCCAACGAGCGGTTCCTGGAAACGCTGCGGGGCCTGGATATCTCCCTGCTCGCAGTGGATGAGGCACACTGCATCAGCGAGTGGGGCCACAACTTCCGTCCCGACTATCTGAAGCTCGCCCGGCTGGCACGGGAGCTGAAAGTCGGCCGCGTACTGGCCTTGACGGCGACGGCGACGCCCGATGTGGCGTCGGATATCGCACGCTCCTTCTGCATGGACAAGGAAGATGTTGTCCAGACCAGCTTCTACAGGTCAAACCTGACGCTGCTGGTCACACCCTGTGCCACGCCGGACAAACGGGATCTGCTCATCGAACGCCTAACCAGCCGACCGCCAGGTCCTGCGATCATCTACGTGACGCTGCAAAGAACAGCGGTGGAGATCGCGTCATTTCTGGCAGAGCGCGGTCTCCCGGCCAGGGTCTATCACGCGGGCCTCGGCGTCGAGACTCGCCACGAAGTCCAGGACTGGTTCATGGCCTCCTCAGACGGAATCGTCTGCGCCACAATTGCTTTCGGGATGGGGATCGACAAGAGCGACATTCGTTACATCTACCACTTCAACCTCCCGAAGGGCCTGGAGAGCTATGCGCAGGAGATCGGCCGGGCCGGCCGGGACGGTCTCCCTTCCACCTGCGAACTCCTGGCATGCGAGGAAGACGCCATCACGCTGGAGAACTTCTCCTACGGAGACACGCCGACGGCGGAGGCCATCGCCTCCATGCTCGCGTTGGTCCTCGACAAGGGCGAGCGATTCGCGCTCTCTGTCTACGAGCTTTCGGGACAGCACGATATGCGACCGCTGGTGGTTGAGACGCTGCTCACCTATCTGGAGCTCAGCGGCGTGCTGCTGAGTACGGGGCCGTTCTTCACGGAGTACTCCTTCCGGGAGGTCACGCCCCTGGAGGAGCTGTTCTGCAGCTTCGACGACCGTCGGGCCGGGTTCCTGCGCCGTCTGTTCGGTTGCGCTGTGAAGAAGAGAGTCTGGTACAAGCTCGACGTTGCAGCCGCTGCCGAAGAGCTGGGGGAGTCTCGGGACCGGATCTTGAAGGCTCTTAACTACCTCGAGGAGAAGGGTCATCTGGTTCTGAAGGCGACTGGTATTCGACTCGGCTATCGACGGCTGCGGGAACCGGAGGATCCGGGGCGGTTCGGCGCCGAGCTTGCCGAGAAGTTCGCCCGCCGCGAGAGCCTCGACATCGAACGGATCCGCCGGATTCTGGAGTTCGCTCGCCATCGGGGCTGCTACACGAGACATCTGCTGGACTACTTCGGAGAACAGCGCGACCCCTGTGGCCACTGTGGCTGGTGCGCCGGAACACGGGTCGACCCACCTCCGCCGCGGACGGAAACGGGGGGACTTGAGGGGCGGGCAGTCGAACTGATCGGCTCTCTCCGGGAGGAAGGGCACGCGGCTCTCGCCGTACCTCGTCAGATTGCCCGATTTCTCTGCGGTCTGACGTCACCTGCCGCCTCCCGTGCGAGGCTCACGCGGGACCCTCGATTCGGCTCCCTCTCGGGCGTTCCCTTCGGACGGGTCCTCGAGTTGGCAGAGGGGCGGTGAGTCTTTCGATGTCCACGGCCCCGACGCCCGCAGCGGGCGAATGCGAAGAAGGCGGCGGCGGACAAGAGGAAGCCCTCGTCGGAGGAAAGGCCATGAAGAAGATCGAAATCTACGAGCCATCGCACCTTACCGCTCTCGATGCTCCGTTGTACGGCGGATGAAGCTCGATCGCGTGAATGTCGGCCCGGCCGGCGGTTTGACTCCCAGCTGCCGGCGTGAACGTGACTTGTCCATTCTCTTGTGGTCTATTGGACGGAGGGCGAACTTGGGGTCCAATAGGTCATGAACTTCCCCGGCGTGCTGGAAGCAGTACTGGACTTCTTGAATTGCAAGAGACGGCGTCATGCCCTGGTGGGCGCCCTGGCGATGGCGTGCCACGGCTTGCAGCGGGCGACTGGGGACATCGATCTGATGCTCGACTTTGAGACGCAAGCAGACACCGTCGCGTTCCTGGAGTCCCTCGGGTACGAGACCCTCCACAGGTCGGACGGCTACTCCACGCACATTCATCCCCTCGACGAAATGGGTCGTCCCGACGTGCTCTACGTGACAGAGCCGATGGCGTCGGAGATCTTCGAGAAAGCACGAACTGTCTCGTTCGCTGGCCGCGCCGTCCCGGTACCGCGGCCGGAGCATCTCGCTGCCATGAAGGTGTTCGCCATCCGCAACGATTCATCCAGGACTTTCCAGGAGATGGCGGACATCCAGTTCATCCTCGAGCTCCCCGGGGTCGACCGGGAGGAGATCCGGTCGTACTTCGTGAAACACGATCTGGAGGACCGATACGATGAGATCTGCCGGATCATCGAAGTGTCTTGATCTGACGAGGGGGCTCGACCTGTCGACATCCGATGTGGCCGTGCTCCGGCGTCGTCCATCGCCGAGACTGGATCGGCTGGACGAGTACCTGGCCCGCCTCACCCGGATGGCAGGCTCCCGGGTCCCCGCGCCCCGGCGCTGCCACAGAGGGCAGAGAGCCCGCGTTCCGTTCGAGCTCTGAGGGACGGAAACTAGCTTGTCGAAGGACAGGCTCAGCCCGAAAGGTAGCGGCAGAACGGTCCGCTAACCCGAGGCGTCCAGCAGTGCCTCCACCAGTTGGATCTCCGTATTCGTCTTCGCCGAATCCTTGAGGGATGAATCCAGTACCGGCTCGAGGGGAATCTCGAAGGACCAGCAGCAGCCGGCGGGGCCGTTCTCGTCCAGCCAGAAGCGGCCGCCGTGGGCCTCAACGAAGCGGCGACAGATTTCGAGACCCATGCCTCTTCTGACGTTTCCCTCTGTTCCGCCGGAGGTGTCGGATCCTCCTGCGTTGCCCGGGGCGTTCAGTCCCGGACCGTGGTCGATGACGTCGAACCGGACCCGCTGTTCGGCGACTTCCGAGGCTCGTATTACCAGTGTGTCACCGGGATCGGTGTACTTGATAGCATTCACGATCAGGTTCTCCAGGATGCGGAAGAGCTTCGAGACGTCACAGACGAGGACGGTAGGTTCCGGGGGACCTTCGAGTCGAATCCGATGCCGCCGGCCGGAAGCGAGGACCGACAGTTCGGTCTTGCACTGCTTCATGACCGTCTCGACGTTGACTTCACTGAATGTGCAGATGACCTCTCCAGCCGGGTTTCGCTGCAGATCCAGCAGAGACTCGACGAGCCTGAGCTGAGCACGGGCCCGGTACTCGATGATGCCGGCGAGCATCTTCTGTTCCGGCGTCCGGACCATTCCCGACAGCTGCGAGGCAGCCATGGCCATTGTGGCCAGAACTGACTGCATGTCGTGAACAGCCATCGTGCAGAGTTCGATCGGACACGGCATTGCCGAGAGATCCCGGGGTTGAGGCTTCCCGAGGCTCTCCTCCTCTGAATCGGTGCTGCTCCCCCGGGTCATAACGTGCCCTCCTCCGTTTCGCGAATCAGTTTTCGGAGTTCTGGATGAGTAGACGAACAAGATCCAAGAAATTGCGCCCTGAAGTGAAAATTTATCGCCGGATCGTCATGGAGGGCGAGGGTCAGCCGGAGGAAACAAAGCCGGGAGAGGCTTGCGCCTCTCCCGGTAAAAGTGCCCCGAAGGGGAACAGGAAGCGTACATCCGAGGTGGCTGGCCGTACGGATTTCCTGCGACCCGGCTCTTCCCGCAGGGAAGGGAGAGAGGCACCCCCCTCGTGCCACCCGGAGCCTCGCCGGCACGACCTCACTCCGACGAGATAGACGAGTAGGGACAGGGAAAATGCGGGGAAAAGATCCCTGTTCGACTCAGAGGGTGACCAGGGTCGCAAGTTCTCCGGCGAGAACCCTCATCGCTGTCGACTCAGTGCTGCAACTTAACCGCCGTCTCTCCGATTCGATCAGCCCGCACTCCGGCACGGTCTGACCGAATCAGACCGAAGCTGTCAAGGAGCCCATCGGCTCAGGAGTCACCCAGGCGGGCAGCGACCGATCAGGTCGTCGATCTCGCCCGACCAGTGCTGGGTGACGCGGGTCATGAGCTCTCGAGCTTCCTTCGTCTTCAGCCCGTGCTGCTTCACCAGCAGCTCGGTTGCCCTCTTTCGGACCGTCCTGTAAATCCGGTCGAGCCTGCGACTGACCCGGCTCGGATGGACTCCGTGCAGGTCCGCAATGTCCTTCTGTTTGGCTCCGTCCACATGATGCATCTTGAGGAGGGTGAGATCCCTTGGCGACAGCGCTTGAAACGCCGCCAGCAAGACCGAGTGGATGTACCGGTCCCGCTCAGCATAGAGAACCTCTTCCTCAGGCCCCGTCAGGACCGTGGAGCCGTTGCCCCGGGACATGGCCTCCGTATTGGATCCGATTGCTTCCAGATCCTCGCCGAGCTGCTCCTTCGGGGATCGGCGAAGAGCATCGACGATCCGGCTGCGCAGCACCAGCCAGAGCCACCGGTTGAGTGAGCTGGCACCGGTGTAGCCCATGATCAGGCTCTCCCCCCGTGACCGATCCGTGAAGAAGAGGTCACCGATGATGTCTCCGCTCACCGCCATCGCCACGTCCCGGTTCGATGTGAGCGTGCAGGCGACGCCCTTCAGGAAACGGTCAAAGTTCCGCGTGAATAACACCCAGGCGGCCTCTTTGCCCTGCGCCATGGCGAACGCGAGGTACAGGTCGCCCAGCCGGGTCTTGGAGAGCACCTCCTGCGACGCCGAAAGCTCCGAGCTCAGGGGAATCTTCGAGGCTCTTGCATGGACGATTCCCTCGATGTGCCGGAGGAACTCGTCGAAAGAGACACCCAGATCGCCGTGAATCTCCATGGCCTCATAGAATCCACGACGTATCACCTGGGAGATGCCGGGCTGTTCCCCGGTAGTGCAATGCCCCTCCTTCAACAACCCTGCAGCGCCCCTTTTCGACAGGCATGATTTACCCCCATGAAGACCATATCAAACAGGTTTCCACTGTACAAGTGCGCCTCGGAGATGAGTAGCGCTTTCGAATCCTGGGAGCCCGCATCGTCGCGTGGGAAGAATTCTCACATCTTCAACGTCTCTTTGCTTCCCTCCCCCGTTCGCATACCCGACGTCACTCCTTAGCCCCAATGCCGGTGAGGTAATACGGATTTTGTTGTAGTGGGGCTCAGCCCCACACCCCGTTGGGGGAGCTGGCTCCCCCAAACCCCCAATTGGACTGGTGGGACTGAGAGTGCGGATGAACACTTGAATGACACGCGAAAGCTTGACCTGTTCATCGGGGTCCAGGGGCCAATGACCCCTGGCGGGAGTTCGAGGCAGAGCCCTCGATTTCAAACATTCCTTCACTAATTCATGGGCATTGCTCTTAGCCCCCCGGTCTTTCCCGAGGTCCGAAGCCCAGCCGGCGCCAGCCGGCTAGAAACTTCTACCCAATCGAAGCATAGTCTCGTCATGAGCGGTGGGGCACAAACGACTGACCCGGACGCTCAGGAGACCATGGCTGACTCGAAAGCACATCTGACACGACTCGCTTCCTCCGATTCTCACGTCCGTTTCGACGCCTTGAAGTCCATGACCGGCGCCGTGCCGGACAGGAATGTCAGGGCGATGGTGGTCCGGATGGCTCTCAGCGACAAGCTGGGCTACAACCGGCTGCAGGCCGTGAAGATGCTCCGGGCTTACTGGCCCGAGTCCGACGTGGTCCGGGCCTACACGGCGGCGACCCGGGACGAGCAGTTCGTGGCGGAGGCCGCCATCGAGATCCTGGGCGACATCTGCGACACCCAGGCACTGGGAATGTTGCAGAGCGCATACTTCTCGAGCAACAGCTCCTGGTTGAAGGTCGCCGTCCTCTCCAACCTCCGCAAGGCCCCCCAGCAGTTCCTCTACGACTTCGTGGTCCGGTCCAAGGCCCTCCACCATCGAGACGAGAAGGTCAGGGCCGCCATGGTCGCCCTCTTGGGCCACTCGCCCAACCCGACCATGAAGAGCATCTTCCTGGGCAAGCTGAAGGACGGAGACGCCCGGGTCCGGGCCAATGCCATCGAAGCCCTGGGAAAGATCATGAGCGGCGTCGAGCTGGCGCGAATCGTGGCGCCCTACGCCGTGGCCGACCCGAGCAATCGAGTCCGGGCCAACAGCCTGGTCCTCATGATGAAGGCCGGCATCACCAAGGCCGCGGACTTCGTGATCCACATGGCCCGGCACAGCGACCCCCGATGGAGAGCCAGCGCCGCCTATGCCATCCGCCAGGTCCCGACAGTCCCAGTCCTGATCCCCTGGGCCCGGAAGCTGGCCAGCGACGGCGATGACATGGTCGTTGCCCAAGCCGAGATGGCCCTCAACCTCATCGGCGCTTGAAACACTCCCTGAGGGAGGACCGGGTTTCGGTTGGAGCTGGAGCGCTGCTCCAGACCTCGCCAAAGGGCCATCGGCCCTCTGGACTCCCATTTGACAGGTGGATTTCCAGGCCGGTCAAGCTGGGGTCCAGGGGACCTGGGTCC